>JBCDHN010000218.1:0-5934 GCA_038749915.1 Verrucomicrobiota bacterium
AAACTCTTCCTGAGTCGCATCCTTGCCCGCCACTAAGTGAATATCGTCGATCAAGAGGACATCGACCGAGCGGTTTTTGGCGCGGAAGTCGGCCAGCTTGCTGGCCTGGACCGCATCAATGAAGTCATTGGTGAATTGCTCCGCCGTGACGAAGATCACCTTTTTCTTCGGATGTTTTTCCAAAACCTGGTGACCGATGGCAGACATCAGGTGGGTTTTACCCAGGCCTGTTCCTCCATAGAAGAGGACCGGATTGTATTGGGACCCCGGAGATTGGGAAACTGCAGTGGCAGTGGCGTGGCAGTACTGGCTGTTGTCGCCGACAACAAAGGAGTCAAAGGTAAACTTGGGATTCAGGTTCGCGGCTTTGACCTTTGCGTTTGGGATTGGCTCAACGCTTTGTCGAAAACGTGCTAAATCGTCTTCAGTGACAACCGCGTTGGAGCCAGCTGGCTCTTCGTCGGTGAGTTGGCTTTCTTCGACTTCAAGGTGTTGGGGTAATTCGCTCATATCTGATGCGGTGAGTTGAACCTTAATGGATGAACCTAGGTTCTTGGCAACGACTTCTTCAAGATCATTTCGGTAATAAGTTTCAATCCAGGTTACGTGCAGCGGAGTTGGAAATCGGACGCTGAATTGTTCTTCAGATAATCCTTCAATCACTCCATCGCAGAACCATCTATCGGCGACATCTTTGCCGACACGTTTGCCGAGCTGCTTGTTGATTTCCGACCAAAGCTGGGGGGAGACATCCATCATGAGTGGGTTTGGAAAATTTCATGGGTTAGGCCATTTGACTCCGCAAAACCCTTATAATGAGAGTCTTAACAACGAAATCGCGGTCCTTTGCAGACATAGCTCCGCCCCTGAATTGTAATGGCTGTTAGGCCTAACCTACCTTTGAGGATAACGTGCGATGGCTTTGGGCCGCCCATTCGTTGGTCGCGAATCAGGCGTGTGGTTTGTGTTAACTGGTGAGGAGAATTATAGAGTCCGGGAGATGAAGAATGACAACCGTTTTTTAAACTTTTTGTGAGGATTTCTTCACTCTTTCGGGGGTACTTCCCGAGGCGCCTAACATTCTCAAAAAAGTTTCACTAAAATCTCTGATAGAAGCCCAAATTTTCATGATGGTTCATCAGGGATTCTCCGATCAGAGAGATGCGTACTGTCTTTGTTCGCGCAGCCATTGAATGTCGCATTTATACTAAATATACGCGAAAGACTGCCCGCAGTGTGCCGACTTCGTCACAGATTGGCGAGCAGGGTACTACCTATTTTACATTCAGCTTTCCGAACAGATAGGCACACCCGAAGGTGATGGCTGCATTGACCGGGAAAAACCAGGGGAATGGCACCGAGGTAATCGGCTTGCCTTCGATGCCCATGATTTTCAACACGTTGTACAAATCAGGCAGCATCAATGAAGCCAGTAGAATTGAGATCGCTGTTCCTATCATAATCCCAATGGTGCTGGCTCGGACGGGAAGGATCGCGCAGAGTAGGATCCCGAGCATGGGCCCGTAAGTGTAGGAAACCATGCGGAAGGCAAACCCGATCAAGTTTTTCTCACCCATTTGATAAAGAACGTTGAGAAGGATGGCGAAGAGAGAAAGTCCGATCCCCCAGCTGATGACCATGGCGCGCGACTTCCAGACCATTTCCTTGGATCCCTGGTCGTGCTCGAATTTTTCCCTGCCGTAGATCATCGACAGGGTCGTTTGGGAAAGGGCGGCCAGGATGGAATCGAGACTTGAGATGGCGGCGGCGAAGGCACCGGCAATGAGCAGGCCGGAAAGTCCGACAGGGAGAACCGTGGTGATCCACACCGGGAAGACGTTGTTCTTGTCCTGAACGAAAAGTCCGAATTCAGCCTCGCTCAACGGTCGAGCCTGATACCAGGCGTAGAGACCGGCACTGACGAGCAGCATCAGCACGGTGATCAACTGGGATACGCTGCTCCAGAGGATGGATTTGCGGGCGGCGGAGGCGTTTTCGCAGCAGAACATCCGTTGCGCCATCAGTTGGTCGGTGCCGAATGCGGCAAAATTCTGAAACGGCATCGCAAAGAGGGCGATCCAGAAGGTAAAGATCAGAAACCCCTTGGTCTCGGGGTCGATTGCACGGAAGTCCCACAGTTTCATCTTGTTGCGTGTGGTTACCGTTGCAGGAACGGTTTCGTCGCCGATCGCGATGTTGGGCGAATCTCCCAGTGTCACGACGCCGGTTAGCGTGGGCATTCCCTCCTTGGTTCGCTCGACCGCTACGAGGGTCGATGCCTCTCCCGTCTCATTCTTCACCTGGTAAACCGTTTCCTTCAGCGTTTTGTCCTTCCAGACAAATTCAATAACGTCGGCTTCGCGATTGGTGTCCGCGATGGAGCCCCAACCACCTCCGATCCCGCTGATCAGCCAGATCAGGGCAAGGATGCCACCGCCGAGGAAGAGGAAGAACTGAACCACGTCGGTCCAAATCACCGTCCGCATGCCACCCATCAGGGTCCAACCAATCGCAAAGAGGCCAATGATGACGATGCAGATCTCAATCGGCATTCCGGTTACGACCTTGAGAATGATGGCGGTGACAAGGACGCGAACGCTCTGGCCGAGAATCGCCCCAACCGAGAACAGCATGGTCACCAATTTCTTGATGGATTCCCCCAATCGGTTCCCCATAAAGTCGTAGGGGCTGTAGATCTCCCTTTCGTAGTAGAGGGGCACGAGCCAATAGCCGACCGCAAAACGGGCGATGACCGAACCGATCGCCCATTGCAGATAGGTGAAGTCGCCATTGACGGCAAAAACAGTTCCGGGAACGCCGATGAAGGTCAGGGCACTGATCTCTGTGGCGATGATCGAGCCGGTTACGGCTTGCCAGGGAAGGCTGCGACCGCCCAGAAAGAAGTCACGAATCGTCCCCTGCTTTCCGCGAAGGGCATGCCCAACCCAGGTGGTGAATGCGAGATAGAGGAAAACGACCACCCAATCGATGGTGGTGAAAAATTCGTGAACGGATTGATCCATGTCTTGGGAAGTCGGGGCGTTGGTAGGGGACTTTGGGCGGGAACGGGATGACGAAACGGGCTAGACGCGCTTCATCCTGGCAGATGCACGCCGAACGCAGAAAGGTCGAATCCTAACATCTGGCCTTCGATTGTCGAGCGGAGGCTTCCCGTTGCGCCAGCGGCAATTTCAAGCCACCTTTCAGGCATGCCCTCCCGTGATGAATTTCAGGAACTTGCCGATCTTCTCGAACGCCGAATTCAGGTGATCGGCGATCATGAATTCCGAGATCGCGACTCAGCGGCCCACTTTGAAGCGCTCAAGTCGGTCTCGGAGGAGATCATGGCCAAACATGTCGAGTTGATGCCCCAAATTGATGCCCGGCTGAATCATTTTCTTGAGAATTGCAGCTACGACAAAGCCCTGGATTGGGTGCGTGGACTGATGGCGAAAGCCTGAGTGTTATTCGGCGAACCCGACCTCGCTGCTGACCATCGCCCCTCTTTCATCCGTCACGGCAAGCAGCCAGGTCGTGGCCTGGTCCGGAAGGCTGGCGGCTAGTGAGCCCCCTTTTTGAAATTTGGCCTCGATGCTTTGCCAGGACTGGTCCCTGCGAAGACCGGTGTCAGTCGTGAAGTGGAGGTGAGCGCTTTTGATGGCAGTGGCGCTTTTCAGGCTGGCAAAGACGACGCCGTTCTTCACCCTGGGTTTGCCGATCTCCGGCAATGGCGCCCCGCCTTTGCAGTGCGAATCAATGAAGAGCCCGATTTCTCGGGGAGCCCACCCGGCGGGATGGCTGTGTCCCATCTTGACTTCTATGCGCTGGCTCCTCGGTCCTTGAACAAGCGAATAAGACTTGGCGTAGCTGTCCAGCGGATAGTGTTTGTCATGCGTTCCGTTGACGAAAAAGATCGGAACCCGGCAATTGGGAAGATGGCTTGAAGGATCATAGAGCCGAATCCAGGCACCCCGTTTTGCCGGACTCAGCCCATCAATTGCCGGCCGTTGCACGGATTCGCCTTGGTAGAGGAATCCGCAACCGTAAACCGGGACGGCTGCTTTGAAACGGTGATCGACGGAAGCCACGATGCATGTTGTGTAGCCTCCCCAGCTGATTCCGGTCACCGCGGTGCGTTCCTTCGCGACTTCTTTGAACTCACGAATCAGCGAGTGAGCGTGTATCACGTTCGACACGGCGTGATAAGGCCAATCATCATCGACGCTTCCACCAGCAGTCGCGAATTTTTCGTTGTGAGTCTGGTTGGGTCCACCGTTTTCGAGCCGATCCCTATCTCGTGAATTGTGGGAAGCAAAGTTGCCGGTTTGGGGATCAAAGACGGGAGTGGCGGGGCGCGTTCCCCCCAGGTCCATCGCGATTGCCGCATACCCGCGCTGCGCCCAAAAATTCACCCACTCGGCGAAGGCCGTTCCGCCGCCACCATGGATCAGCACCACCGCCGGGAATGGGCCGGACTGGTTCGCGTCGAGCGTTTGGGGCGAGGCGTAAAACGCGAACACTTCGGTTTCCTTCCCCTGATACGGCAATCCTTCATAGATCAGCGAGCGAATCTGATTCGTTTCATCCATCCAGCGGAAGGAAGGCGCCTCGCTCAGCTCATCGAGATTCCATGGTTCGGCGTTCAGCTGCAAGAGAAGCCCGAAGAAGAGGAAAAAGCAGACAGGAAACTGCATCGGCGAACTTCCCCGCAACCTTGCTCCTCCGTCAAGTGGCCTATTTCGTCACTTCCACCTTGATTTCCTCATCAAAGATCGAGAGCCACAGCGGCTGATCATGATGACGGGTGTCGAGCCAGTAGCGCAGATCGACTACTTGTTCGGCCTCTGGCGCGATGACTGGCGGAGGCGAAAAGGGAAGGAAAAAGTCCGGCACCCGCAAGCCGGACTCCGTTTTCAAGGTGGTGTCCGGCGAAATCAGCTTCAGTTCATCCTCCGTCGAATTCCGATACCGCACCTGGAGCTCGAGCAGCCAGTGCTCGGCGTCGTCCTGGATCAGCTTTGCCGTTTCGATCGCGAAAGGAGCTTCCGGCTCAGCGTCGATGGGATCCAAAACGGTGAATTCTTCGTCGTCGGTCTGATTTTTGGCCGATTGATGGGTGAAGAGCACGAAACCGATTCCCGCGGTCACAAAAACCAGCAGCATCCAGACTTCGAAGCGTTTTAGGATCGACATTGTGTTCGGTTCGACGAAGAAACTCCAGTTTCCTTTGCATTTCAACCCCTGCTCCCACTCATGCCTTCCGGCGAAACCCAGGCTCATCGCACCCTCAAGCACGCGGCCCTTTTCTGGGCCCAGTGTCAGGGGTATTCGATTGCCGGGCTAGAGACGCGCGTTCCGAATTCCCGGTTTCGGGCTGATGTCGCCGCCTATCGGCCGGAGCGAGGACGGGAGCCGGGAATCGGCGCGACGGCCGTTTTCGAGTGCAAACAGTCGCGACCGGATTTTCTCAAAGATCGCCATGGGCTGGAGGAAAACCTCGATCGGCTGCGTAATCTGAACGTTCGCCGCCATCAGTTGGAGCACCAACTCGGGATTCACTTTCCGTCGTTGCGACAAGGAGACGCCCTGTTTCAGGACTTTGAGTCGGTCAATTTCGATCACCACAATCATGCGGGTTATCGCCAATTGATGCGGGAGATTGGCGAAGTCGAAAGCCGGATCTATGGCAAGACGAAGTTTGATCGCATGATCCGCTGGAAATGCGCCAATCTGTTTTATCTCGTCGCTCCGCGGGAGCTTCTAAGTCCGGAGGAGGTTCCCTCCGATTGGGGAATTCTGGCTCCTCCGCCGCACTGGGATTTCATGGACGGCGAGGAGTCGGTTCCGGAGCTGGAGCTGTTGCGAAAACCGAGATTTCAGGAATGACCCGACTCACGCCGTCTTGAATTGCTCCAGCGAATCGCCTCTTCCGCG
>JBCDHN010000219.1:0-5897 GCA_038749915.1 Verrucomicrobiota bacterium
CCGCACACCCCCTGCGCCCCCTCCCCAGACGCTCTTGAATCGATTCGGTGTTCCCGTTGATCGATTTGCGGACAGCACAGGTGAACTGAAGGAAATCGTCGCCTGATGAGAGTGATTTGGATTTTGTCAGGCTTGCTCACCGTCGCAGCTCAGGCGGTCGAGATCGATTTCGAGAAAAGCGTTCGTCCCGTTCTCGAAGCGCATTGCTACAGTTGCCACGGGCCGGACAAACAGAAGAGCGATGTTCGGTTCGACACGCTTAGCACCGATCTTCTGAACGATTCGCCAGCGGCCGAAACTTGGCACGATGCGCTCGAGTCTCTGAACTTCGACGAGATGCCACCAGATGACGAGCCGCGGTTATCCGATGACGAGCGTCTGGCATTGATGGGGTGGATCCGTCAGGAAATTGACGCGGTAGTTCAGGCGAAGAAAAGCACCGACGGCCGTCCGATCATTCGGCGCCTCACGCGCCGCGAATATCAGAACACCATGACCGATTTGCTCGGTATCGACACCATTTATACGAACTCGTTGCCGCCTGAGGGGTTGTCCGAAGATGGATTTCAGAACAATGGCGCGGAACTGGGCATGTCGGCGTTACAGATCGAGTTTTACCTGCTCGAAGCGCGCACGGCTCTGGAAAAGGTGATCGTATCGAATGAGGTACCGCCGGTTTATCGGCACGAATTCAAGCAAAGCAACGCTAAGGTAAATTCGGCCGCGAACAATCGGGATTACTCTAACACTCTCGGCCGGAGCCAGCTTTTTCTTGGGAAGATCGTGGACGAGTATCCGGAGGAGGGCCGGTTTCGTGTTCGGATTCGGGCCAAGGGAAATCTGATCGAGGGAGAAGGTTACCCGAGGCTGCAACTGGGCATCGGATACACGGTAGGTTCAAACTCGCCGATCGAAGTGGCTGGCGCGGTAGATGTCAATTCGGAGGAATTTCGCGACTACGAATTCACCGGGCGGATCGAAGATATTCCGCTCCAGAGCCGCAGCCAGGGTAAGTATCCCGGCATGCTCTTGCGCGTGACCAATCTTTACGACGACGGAACCAAGCCAAAGCAGGAGACGATTGTCGTCACGCCGGCTGAGGGCAAAAAGAAGGCCAAAACCAAGAAGGTTTGGCTACCCGAGCCCCACCTGCCATCCATCGAAATTGAGTCGGTCGAATTCGTCGGCCCGGTTTTCGATTCCTGGCCACCGGAACATCACACGGACATTCTTTTCACCTCAGACCTGCGCAACACTGACGAGCGTGCCTACGCCAAAGAGGTTTTGCAACGTTTCCTGCGACGCGCCTTCCGCCGACCCGTTGAAGAGTCCGAAGTTGGACTTTATCTCAGGCTCTTTGATCACGCTCGGCCGACCAAGGACAGTTTCGAAGCTGCGATTCGCGAGCCGTTGGCGATGGCGCTGATTTCGCCGGATTTTCTGTATCTGTTAGAGCCGTCTTCGTCTGAAAAACGGCCGCTCAATGACTGGGAACTGGCCTCGCGTTTGTCTTACTTCCTTTGGGGAACGATGCCGGACGAAAACTTGCTGGCTGCAGCTGGCGAAGGCCAACTAACCAAACCAGAGTTTTTGAAGAAACAGGTCGCGAGAATGCTGGAAGACGAGCGCTCTTGGGAATTCATCGATCAATTTGTGGATCAGTGGCTCGACATCAGCGCTGTCGATCGCGTCGCGGTCAATCCCGAGTTTTATCCCGAGTGGAACGACGATCTCAAGCCCTCGATCCGCGAGGAGACAAAACACTTCTTCGCCGAAATCCTACATCAGCGGCTAAGCGCGTTGAACTTCCTCGATTCCGAGTTCGCGATGCTGAACCGCCCGCTCGCCCAGCACTATGGCCTCGATGTCACGCCCCGCGGGATGGAATTCGAACGCGTTTCCCTGCCTGAGTCCTCTGAGCGCGGCGGACTGCTCACCCAGGCGAGTGTACTTTTAGGCCATTCCACCGGCGCAGATTCGCATCCGGTCCTTCGCGCCGTCTGGCTCCGCGATCGCCTCCTTAACGACCCACCGGGCAACCCGCCGCCCAACGTCCCGGAGCTCGATTCCGAGAATCCGGATTTCGCCAAATTGCCCGTTCGCGAGCAACTGGAGATCCACCGCGAACAAGCCGCCTGCAACGATTGCCATCGCAGCATTGACCCATGGGGCATCGCATTTGAAGGCTTTGGCGCTGATGGGTTGGTCCGAACTGAGATCTTGCGCCATGACCCGAAGAAAAAGAACAAGACCTTCAAGCAGCCGGTGAAGACCGCAGCCACTCTGCCAGGAGGTGCGGAAATTAATGGTATCGAAGAACTGAAGGCTTATCTCCTGGATCAACGGAGAGAACAGTTCTCTCGCGCCCTTGTTTCGAAGCTTCTGACCTACGCGTTGGGTCGTTCGTTAGAGCTGACGGATCAGGATACTGTGGATGAGCTGACTGAGGAATTTGTCCGGAGCGATTTCCAGTTGCATTGGCTGATGCAGGAAGTGGTGGCCAGCGAGGCCTTTCTCTCCAAGTGACCAAGTCTTGGTTCGTTCCCACTACCAATTGTCCCGCAAATCACCCACAATGTCTCATCGGTGCAGTGCAGATCAATGGCTCTAGACGGGTGTTTTCCAAAACGATGGTGTTGGGCGCTGGTCATAAATTGCCATCATAAAAGTCTCGGATTGAGATGGGTTCCCGGTATTTCTCCCTGTTTTCCGACAAAACTTCGTAACGGCATTCGTTTAAGGACATGGTTAAGGTGGTTTCAACCCCCTTTGAATGCTGTTGCCGCTTATCAACGAGTCTGATCCAGAATTTGAGCGCCTGATCGGTGAACACCGGGCGCAGTTGCACGGTTTTGTGCTTTCGCTGGTTGCGAACACCAGCGATGCGGAAGATCTGCTGCAGCAGGTTTGTGTGATTTTGTGGGAGAAACGCGACCAGTTCACGATGGGGACGAATTTTCTGGCTTGGGCGCGAAAAATTGCCCGTTACCAGGCTCTCAATCATTGGCGCAAAGAGAGCAATCGACCGCCAGAATCGCATCTTCTCGACGAGCATTTGAGCCAAGTCGTGGTTGAGCGAAGTGAGGAACGGGAGCTGGAGTTTGCTCGTCATCGGAGGGCATTGCAGGCCTGCCTCGAACGGCTTCCCGACCGTCAGCGTAAAGTGGTGAAGGCCCATTATTTTGAGGGGAGTTCAATCTCCCAAATCGCGGACACGCTGGGCATGAAGGCGAATGGCGTGCGCCAGCTGTTGTTTCGGGCAAGGGCGGGACTCATCGCCTGCGTTCAAACCCATTCGCTGGGCACCATGAGAGAAGAAGAAACTTGGGAACCCTGAATCATCGATGAACGCATCAAACGACGATCATTATTATCAACTTCTGCAGCGGTCTTTCGATGGCGAACTTACCGATGCTGAAACGGTCGAACTTCGGGAGTGGCTCCATCAACATCCAGAGGCGATGGAACGATACTTGGAGCATTGTCAGATGGAGTCCTGGCTCCGCGACCCAGCGCTGCAAACCGAGCCGTCAGAGGGGAAAGTGATTTCACTTTCGCAGGAAGGTGCGACGAGCCAACCGCGTTCGAACCAAAGTCCGATTCCGCAATTCCCGCGGTGGATGATGATCACCGCCGCCAGTGTCGCCTTTCTCCTGCTTGCAAGCTGGTTTGTGAATTCGATTCAACCGGAGTCGGAAACTGCAACTTCCGTGGCAAGGGTGATTCGGGTTGAAGGACAGGGACTTGTCAATGCCAAGCGGGAGCTGGTTGGTGGGATTGAGCTTGCGAGCGGCGATCGAATCGAGATGAAGCAGGGCCTCGTCGAGATGGCGTTCCGGGATACCGGAGTTCATGTGATCGCCGCAGCGCCACTTTCGTTGACGGCAGACAACACCGGAAAAATGTTCCTTCACGACGGTGAGGTCAAACTCCATGTCCCTCCTCAAGGCGTCGGGTTCGTAGTTGAAACCGAAGATCGGAAGATCACGGATTTGGGGACGAGCTTTGTGGTTACCGCCAGAGAGGATGGTGGAAAGCTCTTGGTGCTCGATGGTGAGATCGCGGTCGCGAATCGGGATGGAAGCGAAGAACGCTTGATGATCGAGGGCGAGCAGGCCAATTTTGAGCAGGGAGGTAAGATGACCCTGCATAGCAAACGCCCGAGTGGCGTTCCGGAGTTGGACCTTCTTGTGGGCGGTTTGACGGAGCGGTCGCTGCGGGGAGTGATCTTCGGATTTGAAGATCCTCCTCCGTTGCCCCAAATCAAGCCCTTTCAGGATTTGATCGGAAAGCAGTTTCTACCATTGATTCGATCCGGCTTCAGCGATCGAACCAGTCTGTCACCATTGAAGCAGGGTGAGTCAATTCGTTATGCTGGGATTGCCGGAACCTACAATCGGTTTCCTGAGCGAACCAAGCTGGAACCTTACGCCAATCTCTTGGGGTGGTTGGCTTGGTATCACGGTGAGGTTGTGCCGCCGCAGCCAGGACGATATCGATTCTGGGGCTACGCTGACAACCAGCTCCTGGTCTCCGTTGATGGAAAGCCGGTTTTCGAAGGTTCCCGCTACGACTCCTCATTTCAGGAGGACTTGAACGTTTCCCGAACCAATCATCCCTCGTTTCCTTGTCTCAATGCCAGTGCCGGATTTGCCAGTGGACCGTGGATTGAATTGGATGGGTCGAAGGTTCAGCTCGATATCCTGTTTGGCGAAATTTATGCCAACGCAACCTCTGGGCTGCTGCTGGTTGAGTGCGAGAGCGAAACCTATGAGAACACGTTTTGGGGGCAGCCCAAATGGCCTCTGTTTTTGACGGAAACTCCGACGAGCTCAGAGGTGCGTGAATTGGAAGAACTGCGCCTTCACATGGAGGAAAAACTGATGGGCTCATTTTCGATCGCGAACGATGCGGTCTGGAAGGTCCTTCCTTCAAACTAACGATCTCCAACCCCTGCTTATGACACCCAGACTCCTGTCTTTTTTCCTTGCGATTGCGCTTTCTGTCCCGGCAGCGGCGTCGGTCGACTTCGCTCATGAAGTCATGCCCATTTTGAAAACGCACTGCGCGGAATGCCACACCGGCCAGAAGAAAAAGGGCGGTTTGGCCATGAACACCCGGGCTGAGTTTTTGGCCGGAGGTGAGAGTGGTGAAATCGTGGTTCCCGGAAATGCAAAGGCCAGTTTCATGATCGAGTTGATCGAATCGACAGACGATTACGAATGGATGCCGCCGAAAGGGCCGCGGGTCTCGCCGGAAGAGGTTGCGACCCTGAAAAAGTGGATCAACACGGGCTTGCCATGGGATCCGGGAGTCAGATTGGGTGAGTCGGCTTGGGAACCTCCATTGCGACCCCGTGTGGTCGAGTTGCCGCCAGCTCAAAAGGGGAGGGAGCATCCGATTGACCGCCTTCTCGATGCGGACTTGAAGAAGCATGGCAAAGCGTTTCCTCCGGTCGCATCGGACGCGGCATTTCTTCGTCGGGCGACCCTGGATACCACGGGGCTTCTGCCGACACCGGAAGCATTGAGCGCCTTTCTCGGAGATACCAACCCTGACAAGAAGGCAATAGCGATCGATTCGTTGCTGGCCAATGATATTGGTTATGCGGATCACTGGCTCACGACTTGGAACGATCTCTTACGCAACGACTACACTGGAACCGGTTTCATTACCAAGGGCCGGACCCAGATCACGACCTGGCTCTACGCCGCGCTTCGCGAAAACTTGCCGTTCGACCAATTTGTCCGTGAGCTGATCGCGCCGCCAAGCGATGCCTCAGCCGGATTCATCAATGGCATCAAGTGGCGGGGCAATGTCAACGCCAGCCAAACGCTCGAGATCCAATTCTCGCAAAACATCTCCCAGGTCTTTCTCGGCATCAATATGAAGTGCGC
>JBCDHN010000220.1:0-5888 GCA_038749915.1 Verrucomicrobiota bacterium
AACCAAGGTGCCATTTGCCAAAGGCTCCGGTGCGATATCCCTGCTTCTTGAACATCTTGGCGATGGTGAAATCATCCTTTTCAAATACGGTTCCGCCAAAGGCTCCGACAATACCGTGGAACCGACGCCAGTGGTGTTGGCCCGTCAGCATGGCAAAGCGGCTGGGCGTACATATCCCGGATGAGCTGTGACCATCGGTAAAGGTGATTCCCTCTGCGGCGAGCTGATCGAGGTTCGGAGTTTTGATCTTTGCCTCGTTGTCGCCGTAGGAGACATCGCCGACTCCCATGTCATCCGCATAGAGGATGACGACATTGGGAAGCTGATCTGCTGTCGAACATGTGGTGTAAAGCGCCAGGAATAAGAGTGCTAAAAATGCGGTGGCGAGGGGATTCGGATGGAGTTTGGAGTTCATTGCTTTCGAACTGGTTTGACTGGTGGTGTCTTTAAAACTGAAGTTGGCTTAGTTTCACCTGTAAGGTGTGAATCGCTTCACCTTCGATATTGACGATCGTGTAGGTGGCGGTCGGATCATCCGCAGTCAGGTCAAAATCGACCCGCCCGAATGATTGCTTTTCGTTGTATCCGAACAGCGACGAGTCGATGAGCTTATGGACATGCTCGTTGGTGAGCCGTGATGAGCTGAACTCGTAGAGCGGATACATTCCCTCAACTTCCGTGTCGATTTTGTAAGCATCGGAGCGGTGTCGATCCGCCGAGAGAATGATAACGCCAGGAATGTTTTGATCTGCAATGAACTGGTAGATGCTCTGGCGTTCGTTAGCGTATCCATCCCAGGTGTCTTTCGAGCCCGGCTTCACATCCGGAGCCATCGGGACGTTGCAACAAATCACTTTGAACGTTGCTGGCTCACTTTTCAGGGTATTCTTCAGCCATTCCAACTGCACGGGGCCGAGCATTGATGGGTTGTCTGTTTTTGGTGCCTCCCGGTAGTAGCGACCGTCCATCAAAATGAAGTGAACGTCGCCGATTCGGAAATCGAACCAACACCCGGGATTCTCGTCACCGCCGCCATAATAGGGGTTGTCCCAGTTCTCTTTGAATATCTTCCAGACGTCCCGTTTCCACGCCGGCTTGTCAATTTCCGGTCCGCCCCATCCGTCGTTGGTGGTGAAGTCGTGGTCGTCCCAGATTCCATAGATTGGCACCTGCTTGGCCAGCTTCGCCCACTCCGGTTGGCTTTGGCGGCGGTAGTAATGAAACCGTTGCATGGCTGGTGTTTCCGGATCGTCGATGTAGACGTTGTCACCCAGCAGCAAAACCGCCCGTGGCTCGATCGCCCCGATCGTGTTCCACATGTACTCGTTCTCAGGGACGTATCCGGCACCGCCGCCAAACGCGATTGTGAACTGGTCCGTCGGTGCATCCTGCTGCAAAGATGTATCGGGAAGGGCTCGTTCCCACGGCCAGGTCGCGGCATCCAACTGCCACGCGTCAGGTGAACCGTTGGCGATCTCGAGCAGCAGCTTGGTATGATCGGGATTGGTCTTGGCGGCTTCAGCTTCTTTGAGATAGGCAATCGCCTTTTCTTTCTTGCCCTGCAGGATGAGTTTCAACGCGTAGGGATGAATCCGTTTCACCTGCCCGGTTACCTTGGGAAGCTTTTCGTTGTTCGGTTTGGGTTTGGACGCGTCAGCCCAAAGGGGAAGGGTGGGGGCCAGGAAAACTGCGGTGAACGTCGCCAGAACGGTCGCCTTGAGAGGGGTGATTCGGTGCTCCATGAATGGGGTTGGGGATAGGGTGCGTTGGTAAATCAGGACTGTTTCCGGAATTGACGTCGAGGAACCGGGACTGCCGATCAACTCGACTCCCGCTGGTCATCCCGTTGCAATGTCCGCCAGAATAGCGAGCATTTCGCAATGCGAAACCAGAGAATCCTCTCCCACGAAAAAGTAGCGATTGAAAGTGGAAGACCGCACTGCTGTCATGAATGGTTTAGGCTCAACCCTCCAAATCCCCTCACTTCATTCTCATCATGCGTGCTTTGATCTGTCTGCTCTTCTCTCTTATCTCCGGCCTCACTCTAGCAGCGGAGAAACCCAATTTTGTGTTGGTGATGTGCGATGACCTCGGTTGGGGAGACGTGGGCTTCAATGGTGGGACTCATATTCGGACTCCTCACCTTGATACAATGGCGGCGAACGGCCTGAACTTGACTCGTTTTTATGCCCAAGCTCCCGTTTGCTCTCCGACCAGAGCTTCTGTCGTGACCGGACGTCATCATGACCGCACCGGGATCTACACGGCGAACAAAGGGCATCTTCGGGATGGTGAGTTCACCATTTATGAGGCGTTAACTGCAGAAGGTTACGCGACCGGCCATTTTGGGAAATGGCACATGGGAACCCTGACCCGCGAAATCGTGGAATCCAATCGAGGAGCCAAGAAGAAAGAGGAATTTTCGCCGCCGTGGAATCACTCCGTTGACACCACATTTGCCACCGAGGCGAAAACTCCAACCTATGATCCGATGTGGAAACCGTCTGGTGGAGAAAAGGAGGCATTCACCTTGGCGAGTCGGCAAGGGTGGTTTGAGATTCCTGACGCCGGAGAGAAGGAGCTCTACGGCACCCATTACTGGACGGCGGAAGAGACCATGGTCGATCCCGCTTCCGATGAGTTAATGGGAGACGATTCCAACATCATCATGGACCGGGCGATTTCCTTTATCGAAGAAAAGAAGGAGCAACCGTTTCTCGCCATTGTCTGGTTCCACGCTCCCCACCTTCCAGTGGTTGCCAGTAAGGAGGACGCCGCCAGCTACGATGATGGAACCACGACAGGATTTGAGCAGAACTACTATGGCTGCGTAACCGCGATTGATCGAGCCATCGGAAATCTTCGGGGCAAACTCCGGGAACTCGGAATCGCGGACAACACCGTGGTCACCTTTTGTTCTGACAACGGCCCCGAAGGCGGTCAATCGTCCCCGGGGAAACAGGGCGTCTATCGCGGTCGGAAACGAAGTCTCTATGAAGGCGGTGTCCGGGTTCCCGGAGTCATCGAATGGCCGGCAAGAATCAAAGCCGGCTCGAGCTCGGACTTTACCAGTTGCACGGTGGATTATTTTCCCACCATCATGGAGATCGTCGGTTTCAAAATGCCTGACGAGCGTGCTCTCGACGGGGTGAGCCTACTCCCCGTGATCGATGGAAAAACGGCTCAGCAACGAGCCGAACCGCTCGCGTTTCACATTCAGGGCAAAGCCGCCTGGCATGATGGGAATTGGAAAGCCATCAAGGCTGACAAAAACAGCGATTGGGAACTCTATGATCTCTCAACTGATCAGAGAGAGGAGAATGATCTCACCAACGAACATCCGGAGAAGCTGAAGGGATATGTCGCAGCTTGGACGGAGTGGAAGAAATCGGTCGATGCCAGTGATCAAGGGGCTGACTATTGAAGTTCTTCGCAGGCATCGCCGAACGCGCAAATCGCAAAAGATCAATACAGCGTCAATAAATGGTCAATTTACCGCTTTTCAGCGTTGGCATACGTGCTATCCAGTTGGTTATGCGAGCCCTAATTCGATCTTTTTTTGTTCCCCTTAGCTGCCTTCTTCTCTGGTCCCCGTTGGCCTCTTTCGCGCAGCCCATCTGTCCGATCATGATTGATACCGAAATCGATATTGATGAGGTCGTTGAGTATGGAAACGTGGAGGTTTTCATGTGCTGCAGCACTTGCACACGGCTGTGGAACGAAAATCCCGAGTATTACCTCAAGGTCGGTCTCATCCTGGATCTGTTACCCCAGTTTGCAGAGCAGAAAGAGAAAATGCTGACGGAAGATCTCAAGGATGTTGAGCTCATGGAGCAGCGGTTTTGCCCCCTCCGTCCTGAAAGCGTGGTTTCTCCCGACAGTCCTTACGTCGAATACCAAGGGAAAAAGATCTACTTCTTCCGGGAGCGTGACATCGAGCGCCGCTGGGATCCTCTCGCCGACGAAAGATTTGCTGAGGCACGAGAAGCCGGTTTGCTTCCTCAATTTGATGAGAAGCCGGAAGGTGATTCGGAAGCTGAAGCTGCCTCCGAGTAGCAATTGGTGCCACCGTCTGGTCAATACTGCCACTACCGCCCAATCTGTTTTCTGGCGGGAGCGAATTATTCCTGCTGTGGTGGTTTCCGATTGGTGTCTCCAAAAGGATTCAAGATTCCAGTCGTGAACTGTCTCCTTAATTTGGAAATGTTGGATCGCCAGCGTCTTTTGGCAGACCGGCGTTCCAGTCCATGATCGCCTCCATCATCTGCTCGACCACCTCAGGATGCTGTTCTACGAGGTTGTTGCTTTCCGATTCGTCGGCCTTGAGGTCAAAAAGCATCGGGCGACCACCGTCGTAATCGCACATCAGCTTCCACTTGCCGTTGCGCATCGCCAGATCGGGCAATTGTTTGAAGTTGCGGAAATTCTTGCGATCCGGTGGGCGGCGAAAATAGAGCGGCTCGCTGCGCGAAGCTTTGGAGATGCCAAGAAAGGTTTCGGAGAGTTCATTGCCGTCGAAAGACACATCCTTTGGCGCCTCAACACCTGCCAGGTGGAGCACGGACGGAACAACGTCCATCGCGCAGACGATTGAATCTTCATTGATGCTTCCCACCGCACTTTCATCCATCATGCCGGGGGCCCACACCACCAAAGGTGAACGCACGCCTGCCTCGAAAAGAGTTGCCTTTAGGCCTTTAAACGGCCCACCGGATCCACAACCAGCCTCCGGTCCGTTGTCGGAGCAGATAAATACGATGGTATTTTCGCGCAACTGCGGATCGTCCTTGATCCGATCAAACAGGGGACCGAGTTGCGCATCCATTTCCTCAAGCACGGCGCAGTAAAGTCCTCGCTTGGTGTCCCGCCAATTCTCGACCGAAGGGAAGAACTTGGTATGAACATCATCCGGCCAGAGATTGATGTAGAATGGCTTTTTCTCTGCTTGCGCCTTGTCGACAAACTCAACAGCACGCTCCACAAAGCCGCCGGTTATCTCGCAACGCAAACGCCATTCAAATGGCGTTCCAAGATTCTCGGCGCCTCCCCACATTTTTCCTTTTTTCACTCCTCCGTCTTTGGCGGGTTCTTCGGTCAGTGGCAAAAGCTTGTCGCCCATGCCCTCAAAATTGGTGAGCGATTCATCAAAGCCGTATTCGGTGATCGACGGGGCATTGTTGACGTTGCGCTGCCCGCCCATATGCCACTTTCCGAAATGACCGGTCGCATAGCCTGCCTCGTTGAGAAAGCGCGCCAGCATTGGCGCTTTGGGATCCAGCCAGTCTGCCATGCCACGCTTCTGGTTGCTTTGGCTGAATGCGAGGTAGGAAGAAATCTTCCAGCGTTGCGGATACTGCCCCGTCGAGATGGCCACGCGTGAGGGCGAGCAGATCGGTGAGTTCACATAGAAGCCATGGAACCGAAGTCCCTCTTCAGCCATTGCATCGATGTTGGGGGTTGTCGCTTCGTTATTGCCAAAGCAGGAAAAGTCTTCCCACCCCATGTCATCGATGAATACGAGAACCACATTTGGCTGTTGCGCCGCTTTGAGAGATGCCGTTGCTGTCAACAACACTAGAAAAATACTGATCCACTTCATTTCGACTATTTCACATTTAAGACCACTCTCCGGTAATCGGTCAGCGGAATATTCTCATCGGATTCCGGAGATGCCATTTCCTGCTCGTGATCACGGAGTTCAAGAATGATGTGAATCTGATCGCCAGACTCAGCGTCTCCCGGAATCCTGACAGAAGTCTTTTCCGCATCGGAACTCGCGATGGAAACGTCCCCTTCGCAGGTGCCGGCTTCGCGATAGTGCCACCACTTGATAAAGAGTTCGTCTCCGTCCGGGTCGTGGCTTCCTTCCGCGCTCAATTCGACCTCCG
>JBCDHN010000221.1:0-5886 GCA_038749915.1 Verrucomicrobiota bacterium
CGGAAAATTGCTTGTCGACGCCATTGTGGGAGAGGATTGGATCGAAATAGGCATCGGTGTGATTCTCCCAATGATCCGCGAGCGAGGTCAGCCCCCATGCGCGATGGTGGATAGTTTCCTGGAATCCACGATCCTGCGGCCGGTGCGGAAGACTATCGCCGAGGTGCCATTTTCCGAAGTGGCCCGTGGCGTATCCGGACTCGGAGAAGAAGTCCGCCATCGTCGGGAGTTCCGAACGCATCATGGACCGGCCCTGGCAGACAGCGGTGCAGCCGTTCTTCATTGCGTCGATACCTGTGAGCAACTGCCCACGAGTTGGTGAGCACATCGGTGCCACGTGAAAGTCCGTCAGTCGCACCGACTCCTCGCGGAATTGATCAAGATTTGGCGTTTTCAGGATTGGATTTCCGTGAGCTCCGACATCGCCGTAACCCTGGTCATCGGTGATGATGAGAATCACATTCGGAGGATCGGCGAGAGCAGAACAAGTCAGCAGGGCGCCGAACGTAATCAGTTGGAGGGTCGTTTTCATGAAGATAGATACAGCGAAGTTACTTGGCGGCAGTTGCCGCAACGGGAATCGGAATGGCTCCAGGCTTCGAGCAAACTTCCGAGGCGGTCTGGCAAGCATTTTTAAGAAGGGATTGGGTGTGTTCACCACCCAACAAGCCGAGCACGAACGCGGCGGTGAATGAGTCCCCGGCGCCGACGGTGTCAATTACCTTTGTGGGAACCCCGGGCTGCTCGACTTCCCCTTCAGCCGAGACGAAAAGAGCGCCTTCGGCGCCACGAGTCATCACGATGGAGTCCAGTTCGAATTGCTGCAGGATCGTCCGAAGTCCCGGCAAGTGCTCAACTTCTGACGGGACGCCACAGGTTTGAGCGACAGTATTAAACTCATCGTCACTGAGCTTGAGAATGCTGGCCCGCCCAATCGACTCGCGGATCAATTGCTGATCGAAAAACGGCGGCCGCAGATTGATGTCGAGGATCCGGAGAACGCCGGCCGACTCCGCTGCATCGAGAGCACGCTGAATCGTTGCTCGCGAGGATCGACCACGCTGCCCGAGCGTTCCAAAGTAGACCGCATCCGATTCCGAAACCCTTGCTGCCAATCGTGGGGTCCATGCCAACTGATCCCAGGCTGAGTTCTCGTGAATCGTGAACTGCGGCTTGCCAAGTCCGTCGGTCCGCACTCCTACCGTGCCGGTTGGACTGGCTGGAACGGTCTGCATCAAACTGGTATCGATCCCGAAGTCTCCAAGAATCCCAATTGCCTCAAGCCCGCGTTCATCGTTGCCGACAGCACTCACCATCGTCACCTCGGCGCCAAGAATCGCGCAATGGCAGGCAAAGTTGGCGGATGCTCCCCCAAAGCGTTCGCCGTCTGGAAAAAGATCCCAGAGAACCTCGCCCATGGAAATGATCTTGGTGCGTTTCATGCCTCGGTCGATCCCAGATCGTGTTCGATTTGTTCCAGGGGACGTCCTTTGGTCTCCGGAACC
Source organism: Verrucomicrobiota bacterium (assembly GCA_038749915.1). Classification (GTDB taxonomy): domain Bacteria; phylum Verrucomicrobiota; class Verrucomicrobiia; order Verrucomicrobiales; family DEV007; genus JBCDHN01. The sequence continues at coordinate 1,506 of JBCDHN010000221.1, forward strand.
ATGGTTCTTACCCAAAGCAGTTGCAAGACCATCATGAAACAGAAGAACCCGAAGACGACACCGGGAGCCAAGGCGGTAATTGCAATCGGAAACACCATCGTGAGAGAGGCTGCAAAAATCCAGTGGGTGAAGCTGCCCAGCGATTGCCCCTGGGCCCGATGACGATTGGGGAAAATCTCCGAGATAAACACCCAGATCACCGCACCCTGTCCAACCGCATGCGCCGCGATGAATGCGAAGATACAAATCAGGACAATCAATCCGCCGGATCCGGTAAACTCTGCTGCTGCCGAGAGCGCACTTGCCGAAATCTCGCCTACTGATTCCGGATCGGAACCATCCGGAATTACGATCGGTTCGCCACGATATTTCGGGTCGGCGGACGCTTCCTGCAACGCAACTTTCGCCTTGTCATAGTTCTCTGCCAATGCCTCCAGATCTGATTCGGAGTAACCGGCCTTGCCTTCGGCACCCACCATGCTCTCAATCGCCTTTCCCAATGCCATGGACGTATTCGCGACCTTGAACTGGGGTGAGTAATAAAAGAAGGCTGCAGCACAAAGGCCGAGAGAGAGAATATAGCCAAACGACCCAATGTAGAGAAGCGTTCGTCGTCCAAGCTTGTCGATCAGCCAGAGACCCACAAACGTGAAAACCAAGTTCGTCACGCCGATTCCAACCGACTGCAGCAGCGCGGCCTGTTCTCCCAGACCGGTCAGTTCGAAAATGCGGGGGGCAAAATAGAGAATCGCATTAATCCCCGAAAGCTGATTGAAGAAAGCGACCAGGAACGCCAACAGGATCGGTATTCTCAGCCGCTCGGTCCAGAATCCGCCCCTGCTGGCCGCCTCATGGGAAACACTCGCGATTTCGTCCGCTTTGGCTTCGATTTCGACACTGTCAGCCGCCGGGTTTATCTGGCGCAAGACCGTAATCCCGCCAGCACGATCCCCCTTACGTCCGATCAACCACCTTGGACTTTCCGGCAGCCTCAGGCAAAGGACGCTGTAGATCAGCGCCGGGATCGCCTCCACTCCGAGCATCCAGCGCCACGCGTTCTCACCGAGTCCGCCGAGGACTGCGTTGGAGGCGAATGCGACAAGGATCCCGAAGACGATATTGAACTGGAACATCCCCGCAAGGCGTCCGCGCTTTTCCGCGGGCGCGATTTCCGAGATGAAGAGCGGCGCCGCGACCGTTGAGATCCCCACACCGAGACCACCGATGAAGCGCGCAACCATGAACGAATACACGTCGGTGGCCAGCCCTGACCAAACCGCGGAGACGAGGTAGAGAATCCCAATCCAAAGCAGGGTCTTCTTCCGACCAAACCGGTCTGTCGGAAATGATCCGACAAGTGAGCCAACGACGGTGCCCCAAAGCGCCATGCTCATCGCAAGTCCGTGCAAGGCAGGACTCAGCGTCCAAAGATCCTGAATCGTCTGCTCGGCACCCGAGATCACGACCGTGTCAAAACCGAAGAGGAACCCGGCCAGTGCAGCCGTGATTGACCATACAACCAATTTAGAGTTCGGGGGGATCACCTGAAAATCATAGCGTTTCAACGCTGATTGAACATGGCACTGGTTCTGAAAACCTTGTGACAGATTGTGGATCTGATCTACCTTCGGCCTGTGAAGCGAAGACGGCAAACCACCTCGTCCGACTCGGCTCAACCCCCTCATTTTGTAATGTGGGCAGAACTTCCCGACGACGGGAAGAGGGATTGGAAGCGCCAGTGGTTTGGGCATGAATTGGCACCGGAAGCCGCGTTCAATGTCCGGGGAATCGGGATCCGCGAGCCCCTCTTCAATCCAGATGTGCATCGGCCCATTGGCACCGGTGACTGGTTGATCATGCTCTTTCACCACCAACCACGCCTGAATCGAAAGAACCCAGATCCTTCCCATCCGCCGATGACCCTCGTCATTTGGCCTCCAGGGGCAGAGCAGTTCTACAGTTGGGGCAAGACGCCGGCCAATGAGCCGCATTCATGGATGCATGTGGAGGGAACCTGGGTAACCCAGCAGATCGAGTCGATGGAGTTGCCGGTCAAAGTCCCCTTCACCGTTCCCGACGAATCAGCGATGGTTTCAGCGCTGGCCGCCTTGCTGGAAGAGATGCAATTAGGAACCCGCACGGACAAGGTGATCCTGCAGAATCTCTTCGAAAACTGGGCTCGGGGTATTCGCAGACAACTCCAACCGGCGAGTTCCGCCTCAGAGATACCCGCAGGGCTGCTACGGGTTCGCCGACACCTTGACGCCGATTATCGCCGCATACCGCCCCTCGATGAATTGGCCGTGCTGGCCGGGATGTCTCGCAGCCATCTTTGTCACCGTTTTCGCGAGTGTTTCGGTGGATCGATCAGCCAGTATGTCATCCGAAAGCGCATGGCCGCCGCTCAGCGCATGCTCTATGATGTTGATCTTCGTCCCGGGGAAGTTGCCGAAGCGGTCGGGTATGCGGACATCTTTCAGTTCTCGAGGCAGTTCAAAAAGAGCTTTGGCGTGAGCCCGTCCGAGTACCGCAAGCAGCTGAAGAATTCCTAGCAACCCGGCAATGGAATAAACCGCGTGAGTGGACTTCCCCATTCAAGCTCATACAGGATTATCTGGTCCCAGAACTCGATTCAAGGGCCGTAGATGGACCAGCCGCCCGCCTACTTTCAGCCAACCCCCGAAGGCTGAACAAGTGGGCGGCGACTCGTCCGGAAGTCTAGAAACTCGAACCAACCTTGCCTAGGGCATTGCTTGGCTGACGATGACGTCGTCAATGTAGGCGCCGAGATAAGTACCGTCTCCGTCCCCGGTAAAGCGCCACTCGATGCGCACCGGCTCGCCGCCGGTGATGGTCACGGAACTTACCGTTTCCCAATCGGCAGCAATGATGTCGAGATCAGGCGTCGAAGTGTAGACCGCAGCCTGCAAGACGGTGTCCGTGGTGTCGTCGATCACGTTGACCACCAGCGTGTCACCGTCAAGGATGTCGATCGCTTGGGCGAAAGAGAGCTCGGCAGCAACCACGGCGGTCAGGTCAATGACCGGCGAAATCAACGAGGTGTCAGTATCGGTGGAATAGTTTCCGGGGTTCCCGATGTCGGTGCCCCAGCAACTCGTCGAGCCGCCATTCCCGGTGGTGACGGAACCTCCAAGGCCGGACGAATCAGGATCACCGTGTGCCCAGTCGGTGCCGGCGCCACCCGCGGAGTGATCCACCACGGTGAAGCCGCCAACGCCACTCTCAAAGTCTTCGGTGAGCACGAGGGGCGGATCCATCTCGATCACCACGAAGAAGCGGGCCGGATCCACTCCGCCCGGGATGTCGGGGAGCGTATTCTCCGGGGCCGTGCCGACGATGTTCTCGTTCCCTTCCCAGACTGGCCAGGTCTCGACAGGAGTGGAGAGGTCAGTACTACTCACCAAGGCGTAGACCTTGTTGTCCAGGCTCGTCCACGCGAAGTCGTAGTTGTCTGGGTTCAGGCCGTTTCGAGAAATCGTCAGGGAGAAGGGTGAGGACCTCAAACCGACTGATGGTGTTATCTCCATCGTGTTCAGCCGTCCATTGAAATTCAACGCCAGGTCCGAATGAAAATTGATGACAATTTCGCCGGCGGCGGGGGTGACTTCCGTCAACTGAAACCAGGATTGCTGGAATCCCTCAGCATTATCGTTCCCGGCACTCACGATGTTGCCTCCCGGCCTGGTCCCGGTGACCAACTCCACTGAGATATCTCCATCCCTGAAGCCGGCATTCCACGCCGAAAGAAAGGTAAGGTCGTAGGTCAAGCTGTTGCTCAACCCACCAAGGGCAATCTGGTAGATGTCCGGTGTCGCGTTTTCATTGTCACCGACGAAAAGGCTATCAAGCGCCGCTGGAAAATAGGACGTTCCAGTCGGGTTGGGTGCCAGCGTTCCGGTAAAATCAACCGGAGTTCCCGCAATCCTCACGTTCGGGGCATCGCCCAGCCTCGTTGCCGAAAATACAATGCCTGAATCATCCCCCGTCGAGTAGACCAGGTTTGCTCCGCTGTCCAAGGCAATAAGATTCGTGTTGGCCGGATTGTCCCGGAAGTCAGAAACGTTGTTCCATTCCTGCAACGCCCAATCCGTGGAGATGGTCTTATCAATGGCGCCAAAATCGATCAGGATGGTGTCATTCACAACCGGTCTTGCGACCTCGGTTATTTCAATCGTGTTCAGGCGCCCGTTGTATCTTTCATTTAGGTCAGAATAGAAACTAATTACAATTTCACCGCTCGCAGGGGAGACCTCCTTCAGGGAAAACCAGGATTGCTGATTGGACGACCCGTTCGCAATGCCAGCGGACACGACACTGGATCCTGGCCTTGTTCCAGAGACCAATTCCGCAGAGATGTTTC
>JBCDHN010000222.1:0-5874 GCA_038749915.1 Verrucomicrobiota bacterium
CCAGCGTTTGTCGAGCCGGGCCCCAATCCAGAGGGCGGTGATCCAGAGGGCCTGGACCTGAACGCGTTTGACGACTTCACCTTCGTTTTGGCGACGTGAGGTCATGCTGGCTTCGGCGAGGAGACCGTCTTCGTCGGCATAGGCTTCCTTGTGGCGACGCTCGGAGAAGGAACCGAGGATTTGGTGGATGCTTTCTTCGACTTCGAGCCGTTCATCCTCGCGCAACTGGCGTCCCTGGCGATAGGACGCACGGAAATATTCGTAGGCGGCGATGATGTACCAGAGCGAGGGCTCGGGTGAGGAGTAGGTAGGATTCAGACGGTGCTCGGAAATCTCGCTGGGCAACATGCCGGTGGCGACGCGGCCTCTCCAGGTTTCGAGCACTTTACTGGCAACGTCGAGTCGCCCCGGGCTGAGGCAGATTCCACGAATCGCGATCATGGCCCGGGCGCCCATTTCGGTCCCACGGGGGAATCCGGAAAGCAGCGTTTTGCCGTCGGATCCTTCCACGATGTACTGGTCGGCAGCTCGGTCGAGTTCGGAGCGGAAGAGTTTGCGGCGGGTGCGTTCAGCGTTGCGAAGCTTGTTGGCGAGGTGGGCAACTTCGTTGGCAGTGCGCGGGTTCTCCTCCATTTCCTCCGCGGTGCAGGCGATGATCTGGGCGCGTTGCTTGACGCCGAGCTCCCAACGAAACTCGCCGGGACAGGCAAGATCTTCGGTGCTGTGATTATCGTAAACGAGATCACGAACCCAGCGCCCGCGTTCGAAGAAATCACCATCCGAAAGGAGAGAAAGAGCGGGAGCACCAGCCCGAAGTTTCCAGACAAACTGACGGGGTGAGGGACGCTCCGGACGCAGATCCATTTTTTTGGATTCGTTCCGGGTCGAGTTCATGGGGCGCCCGGAGAGGAGCGGTTTGACCCGAAGCATGGCGGGCTCGTTGGAAACTTCGAGATGCCAGGAAAAGACAAACTGGTTGGTGCCATGACGTGCCATGATCTCGAATTGAATGGCGCGATTGTGCCCCAGATCAAAAATCCAACTGGGCCAGGGCTTGGTCTCAAACTGGATCAGGCGCTTGCGGGCATCGGGCTCATAGCGATCGCCTTTGTAGCGATTCGTGGTGATGGGGATCTTTTCGTCACCAAATTCCACAGTGACGTCGAACCCGTTCATGAGAACGTAGCGATCAATCGGCGGCTTTTTGGCCACAACCACCATGCCCTGGGAAGGCCACTGACGGATCCCGCTCAAGGTGCCGCAGGAATAACCGCCGAGCCCGTTTGTCTCCAGGTATTGGTCGAGCATCCGCAATTGCGTACGATTCCCGGAGGGAACTGCGACGCGATGAAGATGAGACGACATGATGGAGAAAATGCACGGAAGGACGGCTCAGGCTGATTTCAAGCCAGACCGTTCGGAGAGTCAGTAATTCAATATCGCATAAGTTTGTGAATTTGCCGCGAGCCTTTCTCGGCCTTTCAGGAAATCAAGTTCGATCAGGAAGCCGGTGGCAACGAGGGTTCCGCCCACTTTTTCGACCAATTGTTGGGCTGCAGCTGCCGTGCCTCCAGTGGCAAGCAAATCGTCAAGAATCAGCACATTCTCACCTTCCTTGATCGAATCGGTGTGAATTTCGATGACTCCTTCCCCGTATTCGAGGGCATAGGAAAGGGAGTGGGTGGTGAAAGGAAGCTTTCCCTTTTTGCGAATGAGGACGAGCCCGGCATTGAGTTTCTGGGCCGCAGCCGCCCCAAAAATGAAACCGCGGGCATCAATCCCCACGATTTTGTCGATCCTGGTGTCGGCAATCGGTTCGAGAAGGGCATTAACGGAGAGATCGAAGAGATGAGGATCTTCCAGGAGCGGCGTGATATCCTTGAAGAGCACCCCAGGCTTGGGAAAATCAGGCACATCGCGCACGGCGGCACGGAGTTTATCCACGGGTATTTGACTCACGGAACGATCTATAGCCGAAGCTCTCTTTCCGGTCAATCTAACCTAACGGAACGCTGCAACCTTCGCTAACTGACACACTGGATTTCTCCGGGCTTCACCTGATCGATCGCCTGGAGGAGCGCTGGAACTTTTGGCAGAAGCGATTCCAACCGGTTGGAGTCCGCTCTAACAACGATGATCCCTATCTCAGTTCCGGAAAGGTTTTGCTGATATTCGAGATTGCTGTCGATGGTTACAAAAACGTCGTATTCGCCTTTGATAGCCGCCAAGCGCTTGCCGTTCTTGTATCCCGCAAACCCGGCTTGGGGAACGGTGGTCACTTCAAAGTCCTCAATCAGGTAATTGGACAATCGCTTCAGAAGGCATTCATCAAGGATTACGGAAATCATGAGACCAAAGCGGTCTCAAGCTTGGCCTCCGCTTCTCGAATCACCGCCTTAGCATCTTCCAATTTGACGGTTGGAAAGTCTTCCAAAAACTCCTTCACCGAGTCGCCTTGGGCGAGGTAATCGAACAACGAACCCACTGGCACGCGGGTTCCTCGAAATACGGGAACACCCCCAAGAATAGCCGGATCAGAAACCACGATTTCTTTCATCGAATAAAGGTAATCCTGAAAGACAAGCACTTCAAACCGGCAGTTCAGCCCCGGGGAAGTGCGGGATTGGCGAACGGATTGGGGTGATCGTCGAATTGCTTCAACTCCACCCCGAACGGAGCAAACGCGAGCGCCATGAGCTTGATGTGTTGCTGGGCGAAGGGGAGCAGGACAATCGTGATGGCGCAAATTCCGGCAAAAACCAAGTGAACCACCGCAATCCAGAAACCGCCCACGAGCACCCAGAGGATGTTCATGCAGACGGCAACGCAACCAGTGACTTTTTCACCATACACGACCTGTTTGCCGAATGGAGCGAGGGAAAGGCCTGCCAACTTGAAGGCCTGGATTCCGAACGGAATTCCGATGATGGTGAGGCAGAGAAGGAGTCCACCCACGATGTAGAGGATCGCTGCGAGCAATCCGCCAAGGATGAACCAGAGGATATTACCCAGAATTCGCACGGCTCCAGTCTCTTCCCAGCTGGCATGGTTGTCAAAAATCTCGTTGGGAAGTGCCCATTCACGGCATTTTTTACTAGGCGGATACCGTTCCCTCTGGTTCATTTCCCGCCGTGAAGCCTGCACAACAACTACTCCTTCTTGCCGCCCTGTTTGCGATGGTCGGCTGCCAAACCGTCGAATCTCCTCCCCGGGGAAACTTCCTTGATTCCTATCACGGATTCTGGAGGGAATCGGGCCTGAATGGAGCGCTGGTCCACGAGGGGAACGTGGCGAGAATGAATCGCTACGAAAACGTCTATCTTGAGGATGTCTCGGTTCGCGGAATGGTGCTTGAGCACCACAACGGAAGGATTCGCCGCGCCGCCCCGGACCGGGAGGAAGCCGATATGCTGGCAGAGGCGTTTGAGGCCGCCCTGAGAAAGTCGTTCGGGCAGAGCCACACGCTGGTGAGTGAGCCAATCCCCGGAAGCCTCACCGTTCGAGCGGCTGTGGTCGAGATGGAGCCGAATACCCCTATTCTCTTTGCTGCGGGATATACTCCGGCTTCCTTTGTCGCAACCTCCGCGCTGTGGGCGGTTCGCGGCGATTTTCCAGGCTCCGGCACGGTGTCCATCCATGCCGAAATCATCGATTCCGAAACGAAGGAACGCTTCTACGCCTTGATCGATGAAGATCAGACCGGAAAAACCGAAGTTGTCGGAGGATTGAGCCGCTGGGGAAGGGCGAAAAAGGCGTTTTCGAAATGGAGCCGCGAGTTGAGTGAGATGGCGGCGAATGGCGGGTAGCAATGCGCCTGTTTCTGTGCCATTCGTGCCGGTCCATGATCCGCCTTGCCCTCGTCGTCAGCCTTTTCCTGCTCCCCTCACCGGGTGCAAAGGCAGAGTCGTGGGAAAAACTGAGTTCGGTGCCGAATCGGTTTGAAGCGGTCAAGGATGATTTCGGCTTCTTCTGGCAGCTCACCGGGGCCGGTTCCTTCTACACGATGGGAACCAACGTTTTCCAATCGGCCAACGAGCTTTCCGTCAATGGGGCCAAGTTTTCGGCGACGGCCGCTTACCGATTGAACGACACGCGGTTTGCATTTGAGCAACGGGCTTCGGAGGTCACGATCCGGCGTGACGTCTGGATTGACACCAAGCGCAGCGCGGTGCGGCACCTGGAGATCATCACCAATCGCAACACGGAGCGCGCCGTGCGAGTTCCGGTCGAAGTGCGAACCGATTTCAGCCAGGCATGGCAAGACATCTACTCCAACTCCGGAAAACTGATCGATGCCCGCCCCAGCCCGCGGGATGCCGGCATGCTGCTCAAGTTCAACTCGATCGATGGCCGGAGCGACCTGCTTTATCTTTTTGGCGATGAACGGGGAACCGTGCGTCCGAATTTTCGGACGGGGAACAGCAATCGTGAAATCGTGTTTCAATACAACCTCGCGATCCCGGCCGGTGAAACCGTGGCGGTCCTCTATTGGACCGAGCAACGGACGGTGACCAATCTGGCGACTGCACCAACCCTGTTTGACTCGATTTATCACCGCCGAGGCCCTCTCAAGTCCAATCTGCCGCCCGAAATCGTGCCGGGCCAGATTCAGAACTTTGCCCTTCCCTCTTCGCCTGAGCCCTTGGCAACCGCCTTTGATGCAAATGCTCTCGTGGGACTCAACCGATGGCTGGAAGAACTGGATGCGGAGCGTGGAGCGGAAGATCTCCTCTGGATAAGCCGCGAAAACCAATTGCGGGGAGCGATCCAACCCGGCCAACCACTGAGTTTTGAATCTCGGTTTGGAAAGATTCAGCTGGATTGGTCGGAAATTGCCGCATTTCGAGGCGGCGAAGGAATTGACCGATTTCATGAAGTCTTCACCCGAGACGGTGAGATTCTGGTGGGTTCTTCCAACGCGATCGGAACCCGAATGGGTGGAGCCGATGGTTGGGAAATGACGCTGGAGCCCGAAACGTTTGATGCGCTGCTGCTCAAGGTTTCGGAAGACGATGGCAGGATCGCGAAAAACGTCTGGGGGTTTGCCGAACTTCAAACCGGCGAAATTCTCGCGATCCAGGACGGGATGGAATCGCAACTCACCTTCGCGCTTCCCTGGGGACAGATCCGGATCCCGCTGCGAAACGTGACTCAGCTTCGTTCGGTAATTTTTCCCAGTTCCCGGCAGCAACTGGAACTGGAAGATGGCTCGCTTTTAACCGGGTTCCTCATCAACCAAAATGCCCTGACGATTGCCAATCCACGACTTGGTGAACTTCAGCTAGAGCCAGGGCAACTGCGCTCCCTCTGGCGAGTCGGCTCGGCTGACCTTGAGCTGTTAAAGACTGATGGCGACTTTGATCAGGAGTGGGTGGCCGGCACCGATTCTCCCACCCTGTGGCTCGAAGGTAAAAACCGCCTCCCTGGAAACCTGAGTGACCAAACCCTGCATGTCATTTCCGAGACTGCCGTGACCGAAGTTTCGGCGCTCAACATTGCCTGGATCCGCCGGTCCGAGGAAGGAATGCTCGACCGCCAACCGCTGTTTGAGATCGAACTCAAAAATGGCACCCCCATCACCGGTCGACTCCGGAATCGCCAAATTCAGGTCGAGGCACGCGGCAAGCAATGGGACATCCCTACTCTTCACCTTCTCGGTTCTCTCAATTCCAGCAACCATTCGGGATGAAGGGATTTCGAAAGCTTGGCCTGACATTTGCACTGTTGGCGACCACGATGCAGGCGCAGACGTTCGTTCCGGTCGAGTCGTCCGCTTATGATGAAGCCCTGATTCCGGCTGCGCTTGGCCTCCGCACCGATCAACAAGGCAGCAGTTGGAATTTTCAGCAGAACGGGACTCTCGGACGGATCGGC
>JBCDHN010000223.1:0-5870 GCA_038749915.1 Verrucomicrobiota bacterium
CTCTCTGCTGCCGGTCTTGCTTCACCCAGTTTGCTTTGCGGTGCCAAAGCCGAAAACAACATACCCAACCTCATCAGCCATGGAACTTATGGACTGCCCGGTTACTCGCTGGAAGACGCAATTCAACTCGTCGCCGAAATGGGGTTTGATTCGATTGAGATTGCAGCCATGGCCGGGTATCATGGAGCACCGGATCAGGTTTCCAAAGCGCAACGTGGCGAAGTTCGATCGTTGCTGAACGATTCCAACGTGAAGCTTGGCGCGTTGATGGGGTTGCCAATCCCAAGCGCGGCCAAGCAAACCGACAATTCAGCGTGGATCGAACAGATGCTGGAGCTGGCGAATGATCTTTCTCCTGACGAAGCACCCTTGATTCAAGGTGTGCTTGGCGGAGGAAAGTGGGAAGACAAGAAAGCGCTGTTTCGCGATTGTCTTGGGCCATGGGTTGAACTCGCCTCGAAAGCTGGGGTGAAGTTGGCGATCAAACCGCATCGTGGGAATGCAACGTCACTTCCCGATCATGCGATCTGGTTGATCGAGCAACTCGATGCCGCCGGGACATTAACCATGGTCTACGATCACAGCCATTTCGCCTTTCGTGATTTGCCGGTTCGCGAAACGGTCGCCAAGGCGCTGCCCCACACTGGCTACCTTGTGATGAAGGACGCGGTCCAGCGTGAAGGGAAAGTGAAGTTCGACTTGCCTGGAACCTATGCAACGATTCCTCACGCAGCCATTTTGAAGCAGTTTATTGAAGGTGGTTATCGCGGCGAAATTTGCTCTGAGGTTAGTTCGCACGTGTGGAAAGCGGAAGGCTACGATGCGAAAGAGGCGACAAAAACTTGTTTCGTCAATCTTCACCGAATCACTGACCAAGCTTCAGAGAAAGGCTTCACTTCGATCTTCAACGGGAGCGATCTCAACGGATGGGACAGCAAGCCAGGAGCTTGGGAAGTGCGTGATGGCGAGATTTGGTGCACTGGAGCTGACAAGAATAAGAACTGGCTGATCTGGCGCGAGCAGCAACCGGCGGATTTCGTCTTTCGTCTGGAGTTTCGCTGGGACAATGGCAACTCAGGGGTGCAAGTTCGCAGTGATGATCTGGGCGAATGGCAGGTCTTCGGCTATCAGGCGGAAGTTGCTTCCCAAGAGAAAATGGGCCTCTGGCATCATTCCCTGCTCGATCGCGATCATCCCAAACGGGAAGCGCGTCACCTCATGGCCACGGCCGGTCAAGTCGCGACGATCGTTCCGGATGGTTCCAAAACCGTGAAGCAGGTCATGGATCCAGCCGAAGTCCAAGCCCATTTCCGCGAGCACGAATGGAACACCATGGAGATCATCGCGCGCGGCCCCGAAGTCATCCACAACGTCAACGGAGTCATGTTCGCAACCGTCATCGATCAGGACGAGGAGATGAGCCGCTCGAAAGGCTTCGTCGCGCTCCAAGATCACGGGAAAGGCTGTGTCGTTGCCTTTCGCAATTTGCGGCTCAAGAGACTGTAGGATAGTGGACGGTTCCTACTCCTCAAGCCCGGAACGATAGGCGAGGGTACAGACAAAGCCCGTAATTCCGACGGTGATCGCCCAAGCTAGGCAGACGCCAAGGTAGATGGCATATTCTACTGGAGCGCTCAGGTAGTCGATGTCGGGGTAGTTCGGATTGGCCCGAAGTAGATCTGCAACCTCATAGTGAAAGTCGTAGTTCTCAAAGTTCCCATTGTGGTCATCGTGAAGTTTTTCGAGCTTCGTCTTGGTTGCTGCTGTCAGGTTGGGATCTGAGATCGCTCGGTTGTACTCTCTTTCCACCTGCTCAAACAACTTCAGGTCATAGAACCTGCCGGCAGGCCACGCGACGAAATTTGAAGCCTCAGTCATCCAGTCTCCCACCATCTCATTGTAGGAATAGACCCGGTCACTCGCGCGATAGAGTGCTTCGCTAGTGAGGAACTGAGCAACAAACCAGAATGCTGCGATCCCAAACCACTGTTTTGCGATTCTCCGAGTGGAATAGCCTCTTTCAGGAGTTTGACGAAGTGGAAGAGTGTTGTGCGGATCAACGGGCATATCGTTGGGGTGATTCCTTGTTAGTATAGAGATTTGGTAACATGATTCAAGTCGACATCATTAAGCGAGGAAGGTGTTTTTCATTTCGTCTTTGCTGCGTCCTTCACTCGCTCAGCAGGTGGAAAATATCCCGCGGACACGTCGATGTTCGGCTTGGTTGCTTCGCCACGAGCCGCTATTGAAAGGAACAGAGAGAAAGTGAAGGCAAACCAGTGAGGCATTTCAGACGTTGGGTTGTTGGCCCGATGAGGTGAGGTCAAGATAGGTGAGTCGAACGCGAATGCCGGTTTTGACGAGGATCTGGAGTGGCAAGGTGGTTCGCCCGTCTAAAAAGTCGCTGGGAACGGAAAAGCAGGCAAGTTCTTCCTGACGACCGAGCCAGGTCTTGTTGTAGGGATGCGGAAGCGGCTTCTCGACGGTCGGGACTGGCGTGAGTCGAGTGCCTTCGACCGTGACTTCAATTTCACGATCATCAATGGACTCATCGGACCGGAGGCGAAGCAGCCCAGCGTTCGGAAACTCGAGTTCTGTTGAGAGTTAAAACGTGAAGTCATGGGGCTGATTGCGTTTCAGGATGGTCGGAAGCGTTCGATCAACTAGGATCCGGTCATTCCTCCCCGAACTCAGAAAATACCAGGGCTTTTGCTGCTTGAGAAACTCCCGATCTTTCAGGCGGGGCAAGACATGAAACGGAGGTTCATGAAAGGGGCCGATCGTGTCGGTGACGTGATAACGATAGTAGGGAAAGTTGAATAGACTGACACCAGTGGCTCCCTGCTCGTAGCCAAGCTGAGCCGTGGTGTAGAACTGTTCGTCGGTCGTTCGGAGAAAGGGTTGGGTGCCGCTTCCAGCCGTGGCTCTGCCCGTCATCGTGCAGTGTGTCATCTCAGGATAAAGCGCCACGCCATCTCCCACTTCCTCACGAGCTTTCGCAACGCTGTCGTCCTGCCAGGTAAAGTAGCTGTAGGAGAGGTTGGCCATATCCACACCAACTTGAGAAAGCCTCGCAAGGTCGATTCCTTGGTCAGGACGGACGGTCTGTTTGGCGGGCACGCGGACGCAGAGCCGACGCCGGGGAAGTCCACGTTCGGTGGCGGTACGATCCAGCATTTTGCGAATGCGAGCGACAAACTCCGTTGTGATTGCACTGCGCTCATCAAGCGGCGTTTCAGGTCCAAACCGAACCCAATGCCTGAGGAAGTCCAGCTCCAATCCTGCGACGTCGTAATTGGCGCAGGCTTCCTCGATCAAAGCGAACTTGTGTTCGCGAACGTCAGGGATTGACCAGTCGAAGACGGCTTCGCTCCAGTTTTCCAAGTCAGGCCCAATCCGGAAGTTCTCGTAGTTCTCCCAGTAATGCCGTGACATGTTCGACGTTGGTCGACCGCGTTCCAGGGCCTCGGCAAGATCGCGGGTGTGATGGCCATCGTTGAGGCGAAAGCTCAGAAAAGGCGTGATCTTGTGGGTTTGGCAGGTTTTGACCAGGGTATCCAGCATGTCCCCGCCCTTGAGCAGATAGTGTCCAATCTTCGAGACGCCTTTGACACCGTGGTTCCTTTGCAGCCATTCATAGTGGTCTGCGGCGGAATAGATATCGGACTTCCACCACGGGACCCAACCCAGGCCGGGTTGCAGGAAATGAGCATCGACTCCCGCAGCTTCGGTGATTGATTTGGCGAGAAGATCATCCGTGAAATCCTGTTCTCGTCGTTGTTCAGGACGCAGACAGGAAAAAATGTGCGTTGTATCATTGCTGTAAATCGTCCGAATGGGATTTGCCTGGCCAGGTTCAGTGGCGAACCCGGTAGCAGCGATCGGAGCAAGCTGAAGAATGGAGCGACGATTCATAGCATGGGGTGGCAAAAACGAGCAGTTCGAAGAATCGTCACTTGAGCCAGCGTGGTGCAACATCTTCCCACCAGTTCTTGATTCGTTCCGGAAACGGAGGGCGGGTATCAATGATGAGGTACATTTCATTGCGAGTGTGGGCGCGATAGCCGTTCTGCTCCAAGTATTCGGTGAGAATCTGGCGCGGAGTTGTTTGCTCAAGGCTTTCGGGTCTGCGGAAATTTATTATTCGCCCTTGAATTGAAAGTCGGCATTCAGTGGCGCTCAACGCCACTCTGATTGGATCCCAGTCCTTACCTATGTAGGGAATTTCCACGTCAAAAAGATTCTCAGCATCTCGACCGTTGGGCATCTGGGGAAGACCATCGATCTTGAAATAGCAACGCCGGCAATTGGGGAAGAATAGAAAGTTTGGGGACGCCGGCTCGATGTCAGCCGGAATGGTTGTACTAACAAAACCACAACCAATGTGGTTGAACCAGAATGGTCCCTCACCGGACGCGCCAACGACGGCCATTGTTACCTGAAAGTCGTCGGTTCCAAATCCAATCACCGATTTTGAGCGCTCTGTTTCGGACATTTGGATGAGATAGCCTTCTTCACAGCTTTCAGGAAGAGGCAGGTGCCGGGGGTTTCTCGCCAGCTCCGCCAAGCCGGTAAAAATACCAATATGCTGGTAAGAAAATCGGCTGCCGGGAGCGAGTTGATACCCTGTTGAACCAGGAATCGGATCCAAGCTCTTATTGCCTTCCATCACCGAGGTTGTGAGTTGAATCGGCGTATCATGCCAGATTTCGAGGTCGATGTCGGCCATCGACCATTGATCGCACAAATGCCGAAGAGCCCCATATCCGAGTAATACCTTGGAACGTGCGTCAGTCGCGAATACATCGTGGCGAAATCGAAAAGCGGAAAGGTCTGAACGGTGAAAGATGAGCCGGAGCCGTGGTCCCTGAAGAAGATGAGGCTGAGGTCCTTCCCAGCAAGCAGGCGGCAGCTCACCTTCTCGCAGCGTTTCATCCGCAGGTTTGAGGGTGGGCGAAAGAAACTTCAATACGGACAAGGTTTCAGAATTCGGCACGCAAACTGCGAACGCGGCAAGCGTGAGGACTCCGCCCAGGTTGGTGGGAATGCGTTGGTCCGAATCCCCAAAGGCATCAGGGAGCCAGAGAGGTTGGTAGGTAGCCGATCCACCCGAATGAGAGTCTGGCCCCCAGCCAACCAGCAAGTCTCCGTCCGCGGTCCGCTCCGCCATCATCGGAGGAAACGGGCGATCCAGTGCCCTACCGCTAGGTTTATCGATCTTTTGCCGAAACTCGAGAGAGTTGGTGACCCAGTCATCGGGAGGTCCCAATGCAAAGTAACGTTTTGCGGTTGGCGAGCTGAACAAAGGATCGCGTCCCGCCAGAAATGCAGCCCAGATGGTCATTGCGACCAACGCGGCAATTCCGAAGAGTTGAAGCAATCGAGGGCGATTCACTGGGCCACAGGGTAAGGAATTCGCCCCACTTTTACCATGGCCAATTTGGGAAGTTACCCTTTCCAATCAGGGTTGGGGATCGGCAACTTGGCGTTCATCGCTTTCAATTGATCAACGAGTCGGACGTCAAGATCACGGACCTTCTCCGGCATTGATTTGGAGAGGTCATTCTCCTCACCGAGATCGTCTCCCAGATCGTAAAGCTCGGAACTTCCTTCCCAGAATTTGATCAGCTTGAAGTTTCCTTTTCGAATGATGGAATAGGGGCCGGGCGGGTGGCGATAGTGGGGGAACTGCCAAATCAATTCATCGCGACCGAGCGACTGATCGCTAGCGCTTTCGAGATGGGCAAGGAGGGAGATGCCATCGATTTCGCGATCGGTCGGGAAAGCCAACTCCGCGGAATCGAGAATGGTGGGAAACAGATCGATGGAACACACCGGAGCGTCTGAAACCTTGCCTGCGGCGACTACAC
>JBCDHN010000224.1:0-5870 GCA_038749915.1 Verrucomicrobiota bacterium
AGCAGGGAGAACGTCGCCCCTGGATTGTAAACCATGCTGATGAGCTTGATACCAATCAGGACGGCAAGGTCGACTTCGAGTCGGAATTGATTGCCGAGGTGAATCGAGCCTTTGCGGCGCTCGATCGGAACCGCGATGGAAGCATCGACCAGGCGGAGCTTGCTGCGAAGGGCGGTCGCTCTCCAATGAACGGCTTTGTTCACCAGCACGCCAGCGAGTTGGATCGAGACCGTAACGGGATCTCGCGAGACGAGCTGACGCGTGAATTTACCAAGTTCTTCCGTCGAGCGGATCAGAACGAGGACAATGCGTTAACCAAAGACGAGCTGAAATAAAGACCCATGAATCACAAACTTGTTACCACTCTTCTTCTACTCATCGGCGCATGGAATTCGGTCTCTGCCGAATCGCCGAACTTTCTTTTCCTTCTTTCCGATGATCAACATTGGGCGGGACTTTCCTGTCAGATGCACCCGGATCTGGAGCAATCCAGGAATGAACTGATTGACACTCCGAGTCTTGCTCGTCTCGCAAACGAAGGGATGCGATTCAGTGCCGCCTACTCGCCTGCCTCGGTTTGCTCACCAACAAGGGTAAGCCTGCAAACCGGAAAGAGTCCCGCTCAAATGAACTGGACCAAGGCGGCGCCAACGATGACCGCGGCCGACAACTACCCGCTAATCTCGCCCACCATCAACAAGCGTCTGCCCACCGAAGAAGTCACGATCGGCAACCAACTGCAAAGTGTCGGTTATCGAACTGCTCACTATGGCAAATGGCATCTGGGTAGAATTGATCCCACTAGTTATGGCTACGATGAGAGCGATGGGCCTACCGGAAATCAGACGGCGGAGCCCTTTGTAGAGCCGAATCCGGTCGATATATTTGGAATGGGCGAACGAGCCGTTGCTTTCATGCAAAAGAGTAAGGAGGAAGGGAAGCCGTTCTTTATCCAGATGTCCTATCACGCACTCCACTATCCGGAAAATGCGACTGCCGCAACCGTGGCCAAATATCGGGAACGGGGCGTTCAAAATCCTGGATCGATGGCGATCGCCGATGACATGGATCGCGGAATTGGGGAGCTTTTGGAGAGCCTGGATCGGTTGGGGCTTTCGCAAACGACCTACGTGATCTTTATGGCTGACAATGGTGGGAACGCAGGGCGTAACATCCGGCTTCTCCGTGGTGGCAAGGGGGGAGTTTGGGAAGGTGGGATTCGGGTTCCGATGATTGTACGAGGTCCTGGTGTCACACCAGGATCATGGAGCCACCAGCGAGTTGTCGGCTATGATTGGTATCCTACCTTTTGTGCGCTGGCTGGCGTTGAAACGCCGCTTCCGTCCGGGATAGAGGGGGGCACGATCATGCATTTGCTGAAGGGCGTAGATGAACCAGTGCAACGCCCTCGTCAGGAGCTGGTCTTTCATTTTCCTCATTATCAGAGTGACGCTCCTCATACCGCTTTATTCTTGGGGAAATACAAACTGTTCCGCTTCTACGAAGATCGTTCCTACCAGCTTTACGATCTTCAACAAGATCTTGGCGAGTCCGCCAATATAGCAGATGCGAACCCTGAAGTCGTTCGAGCGATGGCAGAACGGATGGACCGCTATCTGGCTGATGTGGGTGCAAAATTTCCCACTGTGAATTCCAGCTACGATCCCAGCAAACCGTCCTCATCCAATACCTCCAAGAAGAAGGGTGGGGGCAAGGGCGGTAAGCCAAAGGGTAAGGGAAAAGGCAAGAAGAACTAAAACCCAAAAAGCCGTGATGAGCCCTATTAAACTATGCGTCCTGTCTCTGGCCGCCATTCTCTCTCTGTCATCTGTTTCCCTTTTTTCGCAATCGAGCGACGAGGAATTGTCAAACGAACGGCGGCCCAAAGGAGACCGCGCCCCGAGAGGTGAAAAGGGTGAACGCCCGGGTAAGGGCGAGCGCAAGCCGAAGGATGGGAAAGGAGGAGGCAGGCGATTTGTCGATCGTTTTGAGTCCGATTACCCGGTTGTCTATCATGATCTCCACATCCCGCCGTTGCTTGAAGGTAAAGACATCGATCTGACACTCGATGAGTCCAACAAGGTCTTTTGGGCACCCACTGAAACCAAGACTTTCGGATACAATGGCAGCGATTTCTGGGGGCCTACCGTGGTGCTGAATCAGGGTGAATTGGTGAACCTGCGGGTTCACAATCGCCTTGACGAGGAAACCACGGTTCACTGGCATGGGTTTGAACTACCGCCTACGGAAGACGGCGGGCCACACCAAATCATCCGGCCGGGTGACTCCCTGACTTCAACCTTCAAAGTTCTGAACAAGGCTGCGACCTACTGGTACCATCCACATCCGCATGAAGCGACCCAGGACCAAATGACCTATGGTGCGGGTGGATTGATCATCGTCCGCGATCCCATCGAGTCCCAACTATCCCTGCCGCGCACTTATGGTGTCGATGATATCCCAATCGTCTTCACCAGCCGACGCTTCTATGATAACGATCAATTCAGCTTTGAAGGCGACGATGATAAGTATGGCGACTATCTGCTTACCAATGGAGACTTTCATGCACAGGTGGATCTCCCGGCGCAATGGGTCCGATTGAGGCTGTTGAACGCCGAAATCGAGCGCGGTCATATCCTGGGCTTCAGCGACGACCGAACCTACTACCAAATCGCAACGGATGGTGGTTTGGTAGACAAACCCGTTCCTCTCAAACGAATGATTTTGAGTGTGGGAGAGCGGGTTGAGTTGCTCTTGGACCTGCGAAACGAAGCGCCGGGTTCGAGTTTCAACCTGATGGCGTTCAATTCCGGACAGGAATTTGGGTTTCCAGGTTCTGAACCCGGAAAAGGCGGAACCAACGGTAGTCTGCTCAACAACATGGACTTTCCGATTCTGAAGATCAACGTGGCACCCCGCACGGAAAACCCGGTGATGTCAGTTCCCACGGTTCTCACTGAGAACCGATTCTGGGCCGAGTCCGAGGTCGATGAGCGCCGTGAATTTACGATCTACAAGAAGAGAGGAGGAACGACCTTCCAATTCGATCGTGTGGAATACGATATGGATTTGGTCAATCACGTCGTTAGAAAGAATGACGTGGAGGCCTGGACCGTTCACAACCCGACGTTTGGTCACGCTTTTCATATTCATCTGGTTCAGTTCAAGATCGTATCCCGCTCCAACGGTCCGGTTCAAGCGTGGGAGCAGGGATGGAAAGACACCTGCTATATACCGATGGGAGAGTCCGTCACCTTCATCACAAAGTTTGAAAACTACGCCTCTGATAAGGTCCCGTATATGTATCACTGTCACATGGCGAACCATGAGGACGAGGGGCTGATGGGACAATTCCTTGTTTCGGAGAATCCCGATGCGCTACCACGAAACGCAGAAGGGAAGGTAGACCTTTCCCGGAAACTCACTGTTGAGATGGAGAAACGAGTCGAGCAATTTGCGGCTGTCCCTGCTCCGGCCTTCGATGAAGTGGATCTGTCAGGGAACCCCATATCTTTGACTTCCATGACGAACGGCAAAGCTCTGATCCTTTACTTTGTCGAAACCTCTTGCCTTTGCTCTCGCGAAGGAATTCCACATCTTCAGGCATTGCAGGAAACGTATGGAGACAGCTGTAATCTGGTGGGCGTGCTCAACGGAGCAAAAGACGTGGCGCAATCCTGGGTGAGGCGTTCTGGAGCCGGGTTTCCCGTCGTTAGCGATCCGGACTGCTCGCTCAATCACGCCTACGGAGCTGAGGCTGCTGCCTACACAGCATTGATTTCGCCCAGTGGCCAACTGATAAAGACCTTTCCCGGCTTCAGCCGGGTAACCCTGACCGAGTTGTCGGCTCTCGTGGCTTCAGCTACCGGGAAAAAATCGGAGGAGATTTCCTTTCAAGAAGCTCCGGAGGAATTGGTCGTCGGCTGTCCGATTGAGCCCGCTCCCGGGTTCGAGGAAGTAGCCAGTCTCGCTTCAGCACTTCCCGTCAATGCGCAAGGAGCCACCATCACTCCGGTGATCGCGAAGGCGGAGCCAACGCAGTCAGAATCTTCCCCTGCTCCATCTCCTGCGTCGCCATCTGCCGAAAGTACGAAGCCTAACTTTGTGATCATGATATCGGATGACATGGGTTGGGATGACGTTGGTTATCATGGCAGCAGTATACAAACACCGAATATTGATCGACTGGCGGCCGAAGGAATGCGCCTCGATCGCTTCTATGTTCACCCGATTTGTAGCCCAACCCGTACGGCGTTGATGACAGGCCGCTCCCCGGCTCGTTTTGGAATTGTCGGCCCCCTTTCGGGAGAGCGTGGAGTTCCGGCTGAGGAGCATTTTTTTCCGGAATCGTTTCAAGCTGCCGGATATCAAACCGCTCTCGTTGGCAAATGGCACCTTGGCCCTGGTACGGGTGAATTCAGCCCGCTCCGTCGAGGGTTCGATCATTTCTACGGATTTCGCCGGGGAATGATCGACTACTATACTCACGAAGGTGAAGCTGGTCTCGATTGGTGGAGAAACGACGAACCTCTTCAGGAGGAAGGATATAGCACGGATCTCATTGGTGCGGAAGCTGTGCGGGTCATTGAAAAGCGCGATCCTGCGAAACCTCTGCTGCTTTTTGTTCCATTCAACGCACCGCATGGACCGTCACAGGCGCCTGACAAGCTCGTCGAAAAATACCAGACGACTGTTGGCGGAAGGCGGGCGGTGTTTGCGGCTTCGGTCGACTCGATGGATCAGGCGATTGGGAAGATCCTTGATGCGCTCGATCAGAAAGGAATGACGGAAAACACCGCGGTTATGTTTTTCTGTGACAATGGAGGCAAAGGAGGAGAGCAAACGACTCTCCAGGGTGGTAAAGGGTCGATGCAGGAAGGCGGAATTCGGGTTCCTGCCGTGATCCGCTGGCCGGCAAAGTTCCAGGCGGACTCGGTTTGTCAGCAGATGGTCTCAGTCCTCGATCTTGGACCGACCCTTGCCGCCGCATCCGGAGTTCCCTTGATGGGTAAGCAACCGCTCGAAGGAACCAACCAGTGGCCTGCTCTACGCGCCAATGAAGCGATGAAGCGGGAACCGTTCGTCATTACCGGGGGTAGGGGAGGCAACGCGGTCGTTCAAGATCCCTACAAGTTGATCAGCAACTCTGAGGGTGCGGTTCTATATAATGTTCGAGAAGATCCTGGCGAGACCACCGACCTCAGTGCTCAAAAACCGGAATTGGTGGCCTCTCTCAAGGAGGCTTTGGAACCTTACTCAGGATTGTCTCGTGGCAAAACCGGAGGCAAGGGCGGCCGAAAGAAAGAAGGGAAATCCAGGGGAGAAAAACGAAAGGGCAAAGGCAAAGGGCAGCCGGACACCGAGACGGAAGATTCAACAAAGAACTTGTGAAGAATTTTTGTGGAAGTTTGTGCCAAACCATCGGGCAGGTTTTGGGGGTTGATTCCACTTGCTGCAAAGTCCCTAAACACGGGTGGTGTGGGCAATTCAAGGAAGGCTCACTTCCAACGGTCTGGTAAGGTCATCGCTCTCCGCAATCCGCTTTTCATCTACCCAAACATAGAGCTTGCTCTGATCGCCTGGCTCGTTGCTATCCCAGTCCTTCTTCCAAAGGAGCTCAATGTCGTGATCATGGTAGCGAAGGTCTCCGAGATAAAAATAGTCCCAGGCGTCTTCCGGAACCAGAGGGTGAACCGTAAACCCATTCTCATGGCTGGGTAGGAAGCCGATAAGATCTTCGATCAGCATATCCGGGAAGGTGGAGTGGAAGTAGTCCTGCACATCGCCAAAGCTCTTGCCCATGGCTGGTTGGTTCTGGACAACATCACCGCCTCCGGGCATCCGGTAGCCGCCGGATCGAGGCAGATACC
>JBCDHN010000225.1:0-5845 GCA_038749915.1 Verrucomicrobiota bacterium
CTCAACACTGCCAAGCCTCCGCTCGACAATAAAGACGTTCGCATCGGGCTGCATCATGCGATGGATTGGGGATTGGTGATTCGAGAAGTGTTTTATGGTGACTATATCAGAATGGAGACTGCCGAGTCAGGCTTTGGTGAGTTTACTCCGTCAGACATCAAAGCCCGCCGCTTTGATCCGACCAAAGCCAAGGAGCATTTTGCCAAGGCTGGGTTCTCACAGATGGGGCCGGATGGCATCCTGAGAAACTCGGCTGGTCAGCGATTGTCGATCACAGTGACGACGGGCTATAAGCGTTTGGAAAACGTTCTCACGGTTCTACAGCAAGCGGCTCGGAAAGCGGGTGTGGAGTTAAATCTCGAGATTCTCGAACAGACCGCAGCATGGAAGAAAGCTGATGAGAAGAAGCATCAGATCAATTTTGCGGCGTTAAATCGCTCGGCGGAAATGTATCCCCGTTACTGGGAAATGTATCATTCCTACCATGCCTATGAGGAAGACGGGAAGATTAAGACGAATACCAACAACGATACGCAAACCGCGATCCCTGAATTGGATGTGATTATCGATAAGTATCGCTTCTCTCCCGACAAGGAAGAGATGATCGAGCTCTCACATGAAATCTCTCAAATGCTCTATGATCACGCCGCGTTTATTCCCGGATGGCGTCGTCCGTTCTATCGGGTCGGAGTGTGGCGCTGGATGAAATATCCGGAAGACACCTTCGATGCGCGAACCGCCCGCGATTTCGAGGAAATGGGAGTTTTCTGGATCGATGAAGACTTGAAGAAAGAGACGCTCGAAGCGATGAAGTCCGGGAAGACGTTTCCTCCCGTGAACAAAGAATACACGACCTGGAATGAGTAGCGCGATGCCGAAGATTACCCGCACCGAAAATCAGACGACCGTTCAGGTCGAGCTTGGCGATCGCAGTTATGATGTGATCGTTGGTTCTGCGCTCTTGGGCAAGATGGGAGCGATTGTTGGCGGGATGTCCGAACTTTCCCGGAGATGCGCGGTTGTTACGGAGGAGCGTGTCGGCGCCCTCTATGGGGAATGGGTTGTGCATTCCCTTCAGCAAGCCGGCATCCAGGCGGAAATCATTACGGTTCCCCCGGGAGAGTCCTCCAAGTCGATGAACGTGGTCACCTTCATTTGCCGGGAAATGCTCAAGCTCGGTTTTGACCGGAAAGCCTTCGTTGTGGCCTTGGGCGGCGGCGTGATTGGCGATCTGGCCGGTTTCTGCGCATCAATCTTCCAGCGAGGGGTTCCCTACATTCAGGTTCCCACGACGGTTCTCAGCCAGGTTGACAGTTCCGTCGGAGGAAAGACCGGAGTGAATACGCCGGAAGGAAAGAATCTGTTGGGCGCCTTTCACCAGCCCAAACTGGTTGTGGCTGATGTCGACACCCTCAAATCGCTCCCCGATCGCGAATACCGCGAGGGATTCGCAGAGATCATCAAACACGCCGCGATTCGGGATGCGGAGATGTTCGAGTTGATCGAAAACCAGGGGGACGATCGTTCGGAGATGGCAGAGTTGATCGCGCGAAACGTCGCGCTCAAGGCGGCCGTCGTGGAAGAAGACGAGCGAGAAACCTCGGGAACCCGGGCGCTCCTCAACTTTGGACACACCGTAGGGCACGGGGTGGAAGCCGCGGCTGGCTACGGTGAGTTGCTTCACGGAGAAGCCATCAGCATCGGGATCATGGCGGCTCTTCGACTTTCCGAAAAACGCTCTGGTTTGAAGTCGGCCGATGTGGAGCGAGTTGCCAACCTCCTCAAACAGTTTGGGCTTCCACGCAACATCCCTTCCAACTTTCAAACTCAGAGAATTGTCGATCTGATGATGCGGGACAAAAAATTCTCGGAGGGCGCCATTCGGTTTGTGCTTCTCAAGGAGTTGGGAAGCGCATTCGTCAGTAGCGAAGTCACACTCGAAGACATTCGGGCGGAGATTGACCGTCTGATCGTGGTTTGAATCGGCCGAGGTTGTCTTCAGCCTCGCTGGCCTCAGTGTATTCGCTTGGACGCCGATAATCGCGAGACCGTTGACGATTCTGTGGCTCGACGGGGGACGAGTTTTCTGTAACCTCTCCCAAATGATGAGGCACTTTCACCAAACCCTGTTGATATTGGGTCTGCTGCAGGGCGTTGTTCAGGCGCAACAGATTGACTTCCATTTTCAGCTTTATAAAGCCGATGCCACGATTGCCGATGCCCTTCAATCTCGCCTGATTGAAGGTGGCGAGCCCGCCGAGCTGGCCATGTCCAAAATGCCGGATTTTGTGCGGCAACGACGCGTTGAACTGGAAGCTGAGCTGAAGATTCAAACCCCTTCCGGGCAGCGCGCCAAGAGCGCTTCCAGTCAGAGAATGCTCGAAGTCGACGACGACTGGGAGGTTGTTGATGGCATCCAGATCGAACTCGATCCCGTGCTCGATGCTTCCAGCAGCATGGTCGATCTCAACATCCATGCGGAATACAGCGTGAAGGACGGGAGCGCCGTCAAAATGCATCGTCTCACGACCGCTTCACTCGTCAAAGTTGGAACCACGTCGCTCCTCAGTCGCTGGCAGGAGGAGGACGAAATTCTGCTTCTTCTCGGCACCGCTTCGTTGACCACCCCGCCCGGAACTCCTTCCGAGGATCGTCGCTTGATCTTTGTGGAATGCACGATCTATGGATCCGACATCGACGCGCAGGCAAAGCGCAATCCGCTGACTTCGATCGTGTTTCCGTCTCGCAGTGGGCAGCGCGCCAAGTGCGAAATCACCATCCCTTTCGCCTATGAATACGCGGGCTCGCAGACCTACACGAATCTCGGCTATGCCGTGGAGATCGATCCTGTCATTGGTGCTGATGGCAAGACCGTCGATATCAATGCGGCCGTCTTTTCCGCCGAGAAGCGCAGTGGATCTGAGCGGCTCGCGGATGGCAGTCGCATTCCCAGGGTCGATATTCTCACCTCCCGGCCCACGGCATCAATGATCGATGGCGATTCCAATGGTTTCGACATCAACAAATCGACGCTCGGAGGCGCGCCGCCGACACAGGATCCAGCGAAAGCCGTATTGGGCATCAAAATTCAGAGTCTGCAGTGAAGGGCCGGAGCGAACACGAAAACAAAAGCACATCCGAGATTGTCAACTTACCTGAAATTCTTTATTCTCTCTTCCTGATGAAATCGCTTCTCACCATTTCTCTTCTGATAATGGCATTGGCCGGTCTACAAAGCTGTGCCGTCGCCACCGCACCCGTCAAAATTGGCACCAAGGCCGCTACCACAACGATCGGCGTCGCCGGGAAAACCGCAGGAGTCGGGCTTGAGATTCTCGACGAACCATTTGAGAATGATTAAAAAGGAATCAGTGTTAGGCACTTGAATTCCTGAAGTTCTGCCGAAAATTTGTACTTGTTAGCGTTTTGATTGGCGCTAATTGAAAGAAGCCCGGGCGATCTGCTGTATCGCTGTTGGTTTTCCCTTTTCCGAGTACGTCATGAATGAATTGCCTGCCCAACGTTCCGATTCCGCCAACACTCCTCCTCAACCTTCTCGCATCTGGATCAATGGTGAACTGGTTGCTCGAGAGGACGCGGCAGTTTCCCCCTTCGATCACGGGTTTCTGACCGGAGACGGGGTTTTCGAGACGATGAAGACCTACGGCGGAGAACCGTTCGAATATGAGCGGCATTACGCGCGATTGGCGAATGCGGCGAAGATGTTCGGCCTGACCATGCCTACGTCCGACGGACTTTTGGAGTCGATCAAAACCGTGTTACTTGCCAATGGCGAGGAAAATGCGGATGTGCGCCTTCGCGTAACATTGACAGGTGGAGATGCGCCTTTGGGAAGTGAGAAAGGCGAAGATGTGGAGACGCTTGTCATTGCGAGTGGAGCACTGCCCAGTCATCCGGACATGGGGGCTGTGGTTACCGTTCCCTACACCCGTAATGAATCCGGCGTTTTGGCTGGTTTGAAGACGACCTCATACGGTGAAAACGTGATTGCGCTGAAGTTTGCCAAGGAAAAGGGCGCGAATGAGGCGATTTTCCCCAACACCAAGGGGCATCTTTGCGAAGGAACGGGATCCAACATTTTTGTGGTGCTCGACGGACAGCTCATCACTCCTCCACTCAGTGCGGGATGCTTGGCTGGAGTAACCCGCGCCGTCATCCTCGAGCTCTGCGAAGCGGAGGGGATCGCGGTGAAGGAGATCGACCTACCGATCGAACAACTCGCGAAAGCGGACGAGGCGTTTCTCAGTTCAACGTTACGAGAGGTTTTGCCGATTACCGCGGTCGATGGAAAGGATCTTCCGTGTCCCGGACCGATTTCCCTTGAGGTGAGGCACGCCTTTCAAAAGCGGATTCGTTCGTAGCCAATCATTTGATCGGCAGCACGGAGTAGAGCCCCTTGGTTGAGCAATAGGCTTCTTCCAGGCCCCAACGCTTGAATTCGTGCCCCGCGCCCCAGCTGTCGCTGAAGATGATCTCGTTGTTGGTCTTGTTGTAGCCGATGATCATCCGCATGTGGCCGCCTCGCGTCTGGCTGATCCGCTTCGGCTCAGGATAAATGCCCACGGTAACTGTCCAGAGAAGAGGAACACCAATCTCGATTGAGCGCTCGATTTCCGACTGGAAACGTTTGATGCCGGAGGTGCTTTTGAGCCGCGCAGATTTGAGGACTTCCGGGTCGAAACGATCGAAGTGGTACCATTGGTTGGTATTTTCCGGGAGTTCAGGCTTTCCGGCGCGCTTCGCCATCCGATTGTAGTCTTCTGTCAGATCCTCCATATCGTCGTAGTCCATCGCGTCATGAGTTTTGACCCGAACTTTGAACCGACCTGCAATGTCGTCGAGCGCTTCAATCATCCCACTGGTGCTGGTTCCCCCTTCCGCGCTTGAATTCGCGATCTGCGCGATTTCATTTTGGTCCACCTGCATATCGTAATAGCCGAAAACCCGCGCGGCGGTCGCAACCACGCAGTAACCTTTGTCGCCCTGGTCGACCATCGGAATTCCCTCAATGAATACGTCGCCGTCCTTGCGGACAACGCGCGAGGGCAGATCACTGCGGGTAACCCGTGTTTCCTTGGCCAACTTCTCTTCCATGAAGCTCTTCTTGACGACCACGGCGGCTCGGAGCCGGATGAACTCGCTTTTGAAAGGGATATTCTTGGTTTTGACTTCGCGCTGCGAGCTGTGCTCGAGGAGGAAAGCGGTATTTTCCGTCGACCACATGATTCCTTCGGCCCGGACTGCGCTCTTGTTATCTCGTCCGCGTTCGACCGCGGAAACGCCCGTGACCTCGGTCATTTTCTCCTGCCAGGTTTGGACCGACTTCATAAAAGCGTCTTCGGAAATCTGGCCATCATCGCCCCGCGCATGGATGGCAATTTGCAGCTGCTTCGGCTTTCCCTCATTGAAGATCACGATCGTCTCGCCAACCCGGGTTCCAAACATTTGCAGCGCAACCCGCTTTCCGTCGGCCCGAGCGGAGTTCATCGTCGAAGAGGTCCAGCGGAATCCGAGCGATTTGTAGCGCTCCATGAAGCCGTCGTGTGAAAGTTGCCAGAACTCCTGCTTGGTAACGAACTCATCCAGGAGTGCATCACTTTGGGCTTGGCCAGAAGTCTGCGAAAAACCTGCTGCGACCAAGACCATTCCAACAATCCTCGAAAAAAGCGGTGGGGTCATGCCGTGACTTTAGGTGACATTGATGAAATTTGGCAACTGGAAACGCCAAAACTCCCTGAGATGAAGCGTTTTGCAATTGGACTTCTGATCTTAGCCGTGGCTTCTGCGGGGGCCGCTGATGAGAGTTCCAATGCTGTCCTTGAGA
>JBCDHN010000226.1:0-5830 GCA_038749915.1 Verrucomicrobiota bacterium
ATTTTGGCTCCCGGCCATGGTATCGAGTGAAACCGGGATTCAAGTCGCCCAACCTGACCGGAGTGGAAGCGCGGAACGCAGAATTGATCCTCGCGGTGGAAAAAGCGAACGGAGGGCCATTTATTTCGCCGGCGAAATCGCTTCCCGGCGATGGCTCCCAGGCTGCGGTTCCGGACATCTTTCCTTATTCCTCGCAGCAACCGCTTCCCCGATCCGTTCTCCAGGGACTGACGGCACCGGAGTTATCGATCGCGCGGAACGAGATCTATGCCCGCCACGGTTATCCTTTTCGGTCGAGGGCACTGCAGAATTACTTCGCGCGAAAGCCCTGGTATCGCCCGAATCCGAGAATGACGAATCCGCCGTTCAACTCAGTGGAGAAACAGAATGTGTGGTTGATCCGCAAGATCGAACGGATTCAGGGAGGCGCCTACAGCTGGTAGCGCCGAGGGAAGACTTGCGCGGGATTGGACTTCGCGCCAAGAGTGGCCCATGAAAATCCCCGTCATCCTCGCCAGTCTGTTTTTTTGGGCAACGACCGCGTTCGCGGCAGATCACCCCAACTTCATCTTTTTCATCACGGACGATATCTCGGCGGAGGATCTGGGCTGCTACGGCAGCAGCTATGCTCAAACCCCGAATCTGGACCAGATGGCGGCGGATGGGATGCGGTTTACCCAGGCGTATTTAGCGATCAGCAGTTGTTCTCCAAGCCGTTGCAGTACGATTACGGGCCGATACCCTCACAACACCGGCGCGCCAGAGCTGCACACCAGTTTGCCGAAGGATCAGGCAACGTTTGTTCAGGCACTGAAGGAAGCGGGTTATCACACCGTCATTTCCGGGAAGAACCACATGGGCAAAGCGCCGGATCTGGGGTTTGTCGTTGAATCCAAGGGCAAAGGGCCCAGCAAATCAGGGGATTGGGTTTCGCTGCTGGAGTCGCGCCCCAAAGATCAACCCTTCTTCTGCTGGTTTGGTTCGAGCGATGCGCATCGCGGTTGGCAAATCAACGATGAAGCCCCGGTCTATGATCCGGAGAAGGTGGAGGTGCCTCCCTATCTCGTAGATGGACCCAAAACCCGCCAGGATCTGGCCGACTACTTTCATGAGGTGAGTCGAACGGATTACTACATGGGGAAGTTGCGGGCCGAACTTGAGAGGCAGGGCATCGCCGACAATACCTATGTGATTTATTGCGCCGACAACGGGCGACCGCTTCCCCGGGCGAAGACGCGACTGTTCGACAGCGGAATCAAGACGCCGCTCCTGATTGCTGGTCCGGGCGTGGAGAAAGCGGTGTGCGATTCCATCGTCAGTTCGATCGATTTTTCAGCCACGATTCTGGATCTGGCAGGGATTGAGAAGCTCCCTACGATTCAGGGAATCAGCTTCACACCGTTACTCGCAGATCCGACGGCAAAGACTCGCGACTACGCCTTTGCCGAACATAACTGGCATGTCTTTCAGGCTCACGAGCGGATGGTCCGGTTTGGTGACTGGCTCTACATCAAGAACGCCTTCCCCGAGTTGCAGAATCTGTGCATGGAAGGCGACCCCACCTTCCCGGCAGGGGAAGAATTGTGGGAATGGGAAGCAGCGGGCAAACTCAAACCTGAGCAGCGCGACATCTTTCTGAAACCGCGACCAGCAGAAGAACTCTATCGGGTGAGCAAAGATCCTCACCAGCTCGCGAACCTCGCAGCCAACCCGGAGAACTCGCCCGTGCTTGAGCAGGCGCGTGCATTACTGGCGCGCTGGACGGAAGAAACCGGTGATTCCATCCCTGACGATATCACCAATGATCGCCAGGACGCCTACGGCAAACGGAGCCCGAATCACAAACGTGGAACGATGCCAGGAGAAGATCGCGGGGCGGCGAAAATCAATGCACCGGGACCGGTGTTGGCGAAATAACCGTTCTATTGGCGCCAACTTTTGTAACAGTTTTGTCACATAGCTAGGATTGCAAACCTTCCCCGTCACGGCTTTCGGAGCGATCGTTGCACTACTTAAGAACAAATGAAAATTAATCACTACCTGACTATTGTTGCTATCGCCTTTGGCCTGAGCCTCGGCGCTTGCAACAAAGAAGAAAAAGCTCCAGCTCCCGCCGAGCCTCAAACTTCTACCGAAAAAGCTGTCGAAGAGACCAAGGAAGCAGCTTCCGCCATTGCTGAAGCGACCAAAGACGTGGCCGCTGAAGCCGCCGAGAAAACCAAAGAGATGGCTGCAAGCGCGGCCGAAACGACCAAGGAAGTCGCCAAAGACGCCGCAGCAGCAACCAAGGAAATGGCTGCCAAAGCGGCTAAAGCGACCGAAGAAGTTGCTGGAAAGGCTGCCGACAAGCTCGCAACGCCTCCCGCTGCTCCGAAAAAGTCCCAAACGATCGTCATCAAAGGATCTGACACGCTTGGAGCAAAGATGGTTCCGCAGCTGGCTGAAGCGTTCAAAGCGGCTGGCAATAAAGCGAATTTCGAAATCGCTGCCGAAGGTTCCTCAACCGCATTCACTTCGCTCAAGTCCGGCACCGCTCAAATCGGAATGTCCAGCCGCGACGTGAAAGACACGGAGAAAGCTGAGCTTCCTGGTTTGGTTGAGCACGTGGCCGGAGTTGACATGATCGGTGTGATCGTGAACAGCGCCAACGGCATTGGAGAGCTCACGCTTGAACAAGTCGAAGCAATCTTTACCGGCGACATCCAAAACTGGAGCGAGGTGGGTGGACCTGATGCTGAAATTTCTGTCTACACCCGCAACACTTCATCCGGAACCTACAAGACTTTCCAGAAGCTTGGAATGAGCGGTCGCGACTACGGTTCCGAGACCCAGAAGATGGCTGGAAACGAGCAAATTGCTCAGGAAGTTGGGAAGAATCCCAACGGCATCGGTTATGTCGGTCTCGCCTACACCGGCGCCAACGGCGTGAAGGCTGCTACCGTTGACGGAGTTGCTGCAGCTCCTGCCAATGCAACGACCTATCCTCTTGCTCGGAATCTCTACTACTACACCGTTGGTGAGCCAAAAGGCGCAGCCGGCAAGTTCCTCAAGTGGGCGAAGACTTCTCCTGAAGCTGCCAAGATTGTCGAAGCAGTTGGATTCATCGCTTTCAAAGGATAAGTCCCGAGGCCGGAATTCCCGGACCCAGGTTGCTCGACAACCCAATCTTTTAATCAAGCACCCGAAAGGATTCCCCTTTCGGGTGCTTTTTTTGCGAACCAATGCTACTCCTCGAGCCCGGCAATCTCGTTTGAGGCTGCGTAAGCTTTGTGTCCCGTCGAACCTCCCGGCAAAAGTGGATGCTGTTTTGCCGGAACGAATGCCGCATGCTGTGCCATCAGTTCCTGAAGCTCTTCTTTTGCTGCCAGGTTGTTCCATTCGTTCGGATCATCTTCGTGATCGTAAAACTCACGAGATCCATCCAAATACTGAATGTAGCGGTAACGAGTGGTCCTCACCGAATAGTTGCCCGGCCCAAAACTGGAGATGGCGGGATGTCCCCATTCCGCATTCGGATCATTCAGCAACGGAACAACACTCTGACCTTCCTGCTTAGGATCTGCAGGCAGTCCGGCCAACTCCAGCAATGTCGGAAAAACATCGAGCAACTCGACGGGACGATCCGAACGCTGGTTGTGTACAAACCCCGGCGCTGAAATGATCACGGGCACTCGTGTCCCGTCCTCCCAAAGCGAACGCTTCGCCCAACGGTGCTTCTCTCCAAGGTGAAAACCGTGATCCGAGAACAGCACGATGACGGTGTTCTTCGCATGCGGACTGGCGTCAAGTGCATCGAGAACCTGACCGACGCAATCATCCGCGAACGTTACCGACGCCAGATACGATTGAACCGCATGCTCCCATTGGCCGGCCGACGTCACCCAATCGTGTTCCGGAGAAACATGCTTCAGGTTGGTCAGGTTCACAGCATACTCGCTAAGGTCATCGCGATCTCCATCCAGGATTTCAGGAAGCTGGATCGTGTCCCGAGGATGAAGACCGAACCATTTGGGAGGAGTGTACATCGGAACGTGGGGGCGATAAAAGCCCACTCCCATGAAAAACGGTTTCTCATAGTCCTGAGCCAACTTCTCTGCCGCCCACTTCGCCGACTTCATGTCCGGCATGTCCGCATCGTTCTCCGGATAAATTCCCCAATCCCAAAGCGGGTGACCATGAGGCTGGGAAATCTTCTTCTTCGGCCGTGGACCAAACCCGCCGTTGTTGCTCCCATACTCCTGAAAAAAACGTTTGTCGCCGGTATGGAAAATCTTTCCAACCGCCATCGTCTCATACCCATGTTGGGCAAAGTGCTCGGGCATCGTTAGCACACCGTTGAGGGCAGGTGCATTCTTGAGGTCAGGACTCAAAAAGTAGACGCCGGTGGAATGTGGATAGCGCCCCGTCATCATACTGACCCGAGAAGGATTGCAGACCGATGACTGGCAATGCGCGTTCGTGAACAGCGTTCCACGTTTTGCGAGTCGGTCGATGTTCGGCGTTAACGCCTGGGGATGTCCGCCCAGAC
Source organism: Verrucomicrobiota bacterium (assembly GCA_038749915.1). Taxonomy (GTDB): domain Bacteria; phylum Verrucomicrobiota; class Verrucomicrobiia; order Verrucomicrobiales; family DEV007; genus JBCDHN01. The sequence continues at coordinate 4,529 of JBCDHN010000226.1, forward strand.
AACCAACCCAGTCATTGAGATCATCGATGGAGATCAAGAGAATGTTGGGTTTCTCTGCTGCTCCAACGGTTCCAGAACCAAGGAGAAGAACCACCGCGAAAAGGAAGGCGAACGGATTATTCATAAATGAAGATGGGAAGTCCCTACAATCGGAAGACGGGAACTTTCTTTCACTCATCCAGACTTCAGAAGCTCCATTGTCTGATCATCGCCTTGCCCCCCAAAGTACTTTTTGATCACCGATTGAAACTCTTCAGGTGGATCGGAGGTTTGGGCGAACAGCGTCATCGAAGAGCGCAATTTCACATCGTCGGGAAATCCGAAGATGTCCGTCGCTGACTTTCCTTCGACGCCGAGGATCAGTTTGCAGCATTCCAATAACCGAGGGCCCAATGTTGGATGGGCAAGATAAGCTTCCGCTTCGTCGAGCGACTTGATCGCGTAGTGCCTTGCGGTCGAACTTCGCCCCAGTCCATCGAGCTGCGGAAAGATGAACCACATCCAGTGGCTCCGCTTTCGTCCTCGCTTGAGTTCCCGGCAAACCGATTCGTAGATGCCTTCTTGAGCAGACTCGAAGCGCTCCAAAGAAAAAGGGTCGTCAGAATTCATGGAGCCAGTTTAGTCTCAAGGTCCCTCAGGAATCCAGTTCTCATGAAGAGCCTCTCTCCCCTCCTTGTCCTCCTGCCAATGCTTTCGGTTTCATCGCTTTCTGCGGAGCCGCATCCGGATGCCATCCCCAATTCCCACGCCCCCGGGGAAGTCGATGACCCGTCGAACGTGCAATACATCGTCAAGAATCCAAAATCACTTCCCGGAATTGTGCTCGATGAGACGGAAGCCGTTCTCAAAGGGAAGTGGCAGTATTCGACCCACACCCCTCCCTATGTCGGGTTCGGTTACCTCCATGATCAGAAGTCGGGGAAAGGCGAAAAATCGGTGACGTGGTCAATCAAGCTCCCGACTTCCGGAGTTTGGGAAGTTCGTATTTCTCACTGCACCAATATTCGGCGCGCAACCAATACCCCCATCACGATTCACCATGCCGAAGGGGTCGAGACCATCGAGATCAATAAGCAACAGGTTCCCGAACACGGAAATCTCTTTCGTTCGCTTGGGGAATTCCGATTTGAAGCAGAAAAACCGGCCGTGGTTGTCGTTTCCAATTCAGGGACGGATCCCAAAAAAGTGGCGATCGCCGATGCCGTTCAGTTTCTGCCGGTTGAAGAGTTGTCCCCAGAAAGTGGGTGAGGCGTCTCGCCTCAGATCCAAAGCTAGCCAACTGAGGCAGGATGCCTCACCTAC
>JBCDHN010000227.1:0-5765 GCA_038749915.1 Verrucomicrobiota bacterium
AAGCCCGGTCCGTTTTCAAGTCCAATCCCCACCACCATTTGATCCGTGCTCATCTGTGGAAATCCGTGAGCATCTGTGATTCCTGTCATCCTCAACACGGATATCCACAGAAGGCCATCGATTAGGTTCAGTTTCGCAACCGGCTTTCACCGATTTCTCGACACCTCATCAAACGCCAAAATGCGTTATTGCAGAGAAACCGTTTGGGCGTCGCTGCCCACCGTTCCCTCTTCCGTAACGACCGTGTCAGGGGCATCTTTCCCGGCTTTGACCATGAAGGTCTTTCCCTTGGGAGCACCGGGAGTGAATGTCTTCCCGTTGGCGCGGACGGTGTAGAGAATCTCTTTGCTCTCTGCATCAATCAGCTGAACCACGGGATCTTCCACATCAAAGGTCAATTCGCCCAGCGTTCCCCAGGAAGGAGGATTGTAGTTGTCAAACTGGGAAACGGTCCGAGGCCACCCCGGAAACTGCTTGGCGGAAGGGTCGGTGATATCGACGTTGCGCGGCCAGCATTCCATGGTGATGTCACGGGTTTTTGTGTTGAGGCGAACGAGTCCCCATCCGGCAGAACGAGTCGTGAGGACATCGCCGCTGGCAGGCTTCTTCTCCGGATTTCCGGCGGCATAGTTCGTCACTTTGTTGGCGAACCCATCGAGATGGTCGCCGGTGTATTCCGGGGCGCCGGATTCGCGATTGGCGCCGGCCTCAAGCGGCTCCCACCAACGCAGATAAAGATTGGCGATGGAGGGAACACAGAAGGACCAAATCGCGTCGCGATGTTCGTCAATCCCGTGGTGGAAGATGGTGGCGAGGTGCTGATCACCCGCGTAGTGGAAGGCGAAGCCCTTGCGAAGCGAGCTCAGCGCACGATTTCGTCCCGACTGCGGCCAGCCATTGGAATCCATATCGGCGTGAAGCCGACCATTGGCGCTTCCGTGAATATGAGCCCCACCGCAGAAAATCGTCGCGGACAGAGCCACCTTCATGTCGGCATCAGTCCAGTCCTGAGCCCAACTATCAATGAAGTTGAGCTGACGTTCACCCAGCAGCACCGCGCCATCGATATCGACGCTGGCAGGATCATATTCCGGGTTGCGAATATGGTCGGGACGCGGTCCCTGCTTCGGAACCCTCCCGGCCGGACCAGTCTTGAATTTGCGATCTTCAAGCACCGCGAAATCGACATTGCCCCAGTTGAGGTTGGTGAAATACACGCCGATGCCCTGGCCGATCGTTTGGGGATCGGCCGGATCGGGAAGATGGCTGGTTTGAGCGCGCTCTACCTCCTGGACATAAGCGCCCGGCTGAACGTAGCCCCCATCCGAGGCGCCCTTCAAGGTGGACACCTTGCCACTCTCTCCCCAGAGATTGGGCTGACCGGCATCGTGATCGTCGGGCGTACAGATCGTGGGCCGGTCCTTGATGATTTCACCGAAGTCGCGGCCAAATCGTAGCCACGCCGCATAGTGCCGGTGGTGATCATAAACCTGGTCTCCGGAGAAAAAGAGCACATCCGTATCCACCTTCTTAACATTGTCGATCAAGTCCTGACGGGAAATGTCACCTCCGTGAACCGGATGAATCGAATTCCCGGTGTAGCCCGCTACCAGAATCTCTTCCTTATCGACGGGATTCTTGCGGACCATGCCTTCGTAAAAAGCCTCGGTTCCATGAGCAACCCGATACTTGTGCGCTTTGGAGTCGTCCCAGTTTTCGACCCGGAAAGGAGCCGTCCAACCTTGCTCAATCGCCTCCACTTTCGCCACTTCGACCCACTCGCCACCCTTCTCAATTTCCAACCGAACCTCTCTCGTTTCACCTTCCGGAATCGGATAGAGTTGCGCCGTCAGCTTCAGGGTTTGGTCATGAACCGTGTAGAGGGCAAAACAAATGATGTCCTTGCTTTCAACCTCGGGAATCGTCAGAACGGCACGCCCTTTTCTCTGTTGCTGAGCATCGACAGCTCCCAGGGAAAGAACGGCAACGCAGAATAAAACGAAGGGTTTTCGAATATGCATGGGGATGTTTAGATTTGGAAGGTATCGCTGTCAGCTAAAAGGTTTCGCTTGTCGAGTGCTCGTTTTCTTCAACTTGAGATTCCACGACCTTCGCCGCCTTGCCGACCGGTTGTGAATCGCGCCAGACGAAGAACAGGAAAAGCGGAATGATGAAATGTGGGGCCCGGAGAATGAATTCGTGCAGATACTGATCGGCTCCCCAGTAGTTGAGATCGAAAGACATCCCGGCGACCGGCCTGGCCAGGGCTGTCGCAAAACCCCAGGCCGCCGCGTAAAGCGCGCACGGTCGACGGACAAGTGGGAAAAAAATCCCGATGCAGACCACCAGATCGAGAATCCCGGCAACGAGAAGAAAGAGGCGCGCGGTCTCCGGTCCAAACCCGAGAATTACCGACGTCATCCCCACAAAATTGGCTGGAGTCGGCCAGTGGTATCCCAACGCATAGGCTCCATGACCAGCAAAGGTCATGATGAATGCCACCATCGCCGTAATCACGGTCGCGCGATGCCGAACTCCCAGCGTGAGGGCCAGCACCAGAAGAATCGGCATGAGCATTTGGCCTCCATGTTCCACAAACATGGGCAACTGACGGGCGGCACCGACATACTTGGCATAGCTCAGAAAGATCAGCAGGCCGCAGCCTCCGATCAGGATCCCGAGCTGAAGCCGTGATGGACCCCTCGCCGTCAGCGTTCCGATGCAGCAGGCGAGATAAAGCCAGCCAATCGCCCCAATCCAGCCCTGAACCAAGCCATCGTTCGCCCCCGTTCCAACAAAGCGTTCCCAGCTGATCCCGAATTTCTCGGCCAGCTCGTAGGTGTCGTCATGCCAGAGAAGCACCCCGTAAGGGCCTTCCCAATACAAATGCGCCCAAGTCCAGCCGGCAAAGCAAAGAAAGGTGCCGAGACGAAGAAGCTGAAGCAGGCGTTGATCGAAAAGGGTTGGGGTCATAAGAGAACGTTCCATCAGGGGCTGAGGAACGGTCCCGATCCCTTATCACTAGTTTCCAGAAAATACCAGCTTCTCCGCCATCGGTTTCTTTATCGCACGCACGATCAAGACCTGCGAAAAGCATTCGCGCTCAGACCGCGTAGTCAGAGGACTCGATGATTTCGGGATCGTAAACGGTGGGAAAGCTAGGTTTCACGAACCCATCGATCTGGACAACCCTTCAGCCGAGCCCTATCGCCTAGACTCACGCGACAATATCCTTCGCCACCACCCCACCCAGATCAGTCAGGCGAAACTCACGGCCAGAGTACGAATACGTGAGTCTTTCGTGATCGATTCCCAACAGATGCAGCATCGTCGCGTGCATATCGTTAGTGTGCATTCGGCCGCTTACCGCGTGAATGCCGAGTTCATCGGTCGCGCCGTAGGCGAATCCGCCTTTGGCGCCGCCGCCGGCCATCCACATCGAGAATCCCTTGTGATTGTGGTCACGCCCATCGGCACTGGAGCTGTGATGGCCCCGGCCAAATTCGCCTCCCCAGACGACCAGGGTCTCGTCTAAAAGATTACGCTGTTTGAGGTCGGCGAGAAGTCCGGCGATCGGTCGATCAACTTGTGTGCTGTCTCTTTTTATGTTTTCCTTGAGACCTCCGTGGTGGTCCCAGTTTCCGGCGCTGAGCTGGATATACCGAACCCCGGATTCGCTGATTTTCCAAGCCATCAGGCAAGCCTTTGCGAATTCGTCACAACCCGGATCACCGACCCCATAAAGCTCTAGGGTGGCTTGGCTCTCAGCGCTGATATCCATGATTTCCGGAACGCTGGTCTGCATGACCTTTGCCGTGTGGTAGGAGCGCCTTACAGCTTCAATCTGGGAATCTCCTTCCCTTCGGGCGAGCAGGTGCCCATTCATGCGATTAAGGAGATCGAGTTCAATCTCTTGCTTCGCATCGGACGCCAATGGCTTGATGTTGGGGACGGGTTCGTCTCCCTTGAGGTTCAGTCCTACCCCCTGGTAGTGAGCAGGGAGAAACGACGACCCGAAGAACTTGATTAACCTTGCCTAGGATAAGAGCGCCGGGCAAATCGAGGTTCTCCGTTCCCAATGCGTAGTTGATCCAAGCGGCCATGGAAGGCCGTGAAAAGTTGAAGACTCCGGTGTGGAGGGCCAGTTGACCCTGAGGGTGGGCGGCACTCGTGCAGTGCATGCCGTTCAGAAGGCAAAGGTCATCGGCATGTTGACTGAGGTGAGGGAATGCCTCGGAGATCATGAGGCCGCTCTCCCCGCGAGGTTTGAATTCGTAAGGGGACTTTACGAGTTGCTTATAACCCCTGACCTCGGTCTCGCTGATGTCGCCAGAGCCCTTCAGGTCGAAGTATTTGCCTGCGTGCTTCTGGACTTCCGGCTTGTATTGGAAGGTGTCGATGTGTGAGGGACCGCCTGGCATTAGCAGGAAGATCACCCTCTTTGCTTTGGCCTCGAAGTGGGGCACCTTTGAGGAGGCGTTCTGGCCAAAAATCTCATGGAGAGGCGAGAGTGCCACGAGCCCACCGCTGCGAATCAGGTTGCGTCGATTAATCATGATGGTGTCGGTTTGGTTGACTGAAAAGGTTAGTAGAGATGCCTGAATTCGGCTGAACTGATGAGTTGTTTGATGAAACTGGACCAAGCCCCATCTTCGTCGGCGCCGAGATCTCGCTGGTAGGCTTGGAGGTAGTCCAGGGCCATCTTCGTCTCTATCGCGTCCGGGAGGCGCCCAACGCAGGAAAGGTAGACTTTCTCCAGAGATCCGCTGCGGTCGCTGGAAGAGAGGGCAAGCCTCGAAGCGGTTCTCGAACTCAATTCGTCGACCAATAGGTGATTCATCAGGTAGAGGGCCTGGGTTGGCGAAGTGGTGGGAGTACGGTTGCCAACCAAAATGTTCGGATCGGGGAAGTCGAAGAGTTCGAGCATGGTGGGAAGGTCTCGGCGGAGAACAGGAGCATAGATCGTGCGGCCGAAGAACTGGTCGAAGTCGAACCCGTGGTCGCTCATTCTCGCTTCCCGCCCTTGAGAGCCAATCGAATTGGCGAATGCAACGGGGGAAGTGAAGGGAGGAGCCTGGACCTGACCACTGATCGTGAGGAGGCTGTCGCGAATTGCCTCAGCTTCGAGTCGCTTGGGGCTCATTCTCCACAAGAACTCGTTCTCGGGGTCGAGCTTCTCGGCTACTGCCTGGTTTGCGCTGCTTTGGCGGTAAGCGCGGCTGAGAACGATGGCACGAATGAGCCGTTTTACCGACCAGTCGGCCTTGGTGAATTGGATTGCCAGAAAATCGAGAAGCTCCGGGTGCGTGGGCTTTGCTCCCGTTGTGCCAAAGTTGTCTACGGTGCCCACAATGCCACGCCCAAAGAGATGGCCCCAGACACGGTTGACCATCACGCGGGAGGTCAGAGGATGGTTCGGGTGGGTCATCCACTCTGCTAGCTCCAGACGACCGCTTCCTTCGGTGGAGAAGGGTTTCGCGCCTGGGTAGTCCATGACCTTGGGGAAGCCGCGAGGAATGATCTTGTCAGGCTTGTCGGGTTCACCACCAATCAAGAGGGGGACGTCGCTCGGGTCTTCGCGGTCGGTCATGCCCATGGCGAGAGGAGCCCCGACAATCCAAGCCATTTTGGGATCGAACGCTGGACCCTTCCCTTTGGACTTCGCCCGAGCAGCTGGTGCCTCTTCCTGAGCGGGCTTCTTTTTTTGTTGATAACGGGGACAAAGTTGATGAGCTCGTGGTAATGCAGCGGCACCTCGATGCCGA
>JBCDHN010000228.1:0-5765 GCA_038749915.1 Verrucomicrobiota bacterium
ATTTTTAATCTGACCCGAAATACCATGTTGAGCGACATCCTCGGCGTCAGCAATGAGGACCTCGATATCAAGAAATACGGAGAAATGTTTCTTGGGGTCTTTCTGCTCGGAGGGACCTTCGGCGGCTTGCTCTTCGGCTCCCTCGCTGACCGCTACGGCAGGGGAAAGATCATGGTGGTGACCATCTTGATGTATTCGGTCTTTTCGGGTCTTACCTATTTTGCGGAAACTCTCGGCCAGGTGGCCGTGCTTCGCTTCCTTGTTGCCATGGGCGTGGGCGGGGAATGGGCCGTCGCTGCCGCCCTCGTTGCAGAGGTCTTCCCGACACGAGCTCGCGCTCAGGCTTCAAGTATTTTCCATGCCTCCAGCGTCGCTGGAACTTGGGCGGCGACGATCGCAGCCCTGATCGTTGGCACCAACTGGCGTTATGCCTACCTCATCGGGATCATTCCAGCCCTACTCATTGTCTGGGTGCGAATCACGGTGAAGGAACCGGATCAATGGAAGCAAAATGCCAAGGAAGAGAAAAAGACGGGTAGCCTTTGGGAGCTGATTAAGAATCCGCAATGGAACAAGAACGCGTTTCTCGGGATGGGTCTTGCGGCGGTAGGTTTGGGGACATTCTGGGCCGTGGTGGTCGGAGGCCAACAGCTGGCCCGGGATCTATTGTCCGACTCCGGCTTGGCACCTCTCGAGATTCAGAAGAAGTCACAGTTTGCTTACGGCATTGTGCAAACCATCGGCGGAGGCATCGGTCTGATCATGTTCGGGCCGATCAGCGCCCGGCTTGGAAGAAAGAAGACCTTCATCTGGTGGCACATCATCGCCTTCGTCATGGTGCCGATCACTTGTTATATTCCGCAAACCTACGGCCAACTGCTCTTCATTTTGCCCGTCTTTGGGTTTTTCACGCTTGGTATGCACGCAGGCTATGCGGTCTACTTTCCCGAGTTGTTTCCAACCCGCCTGAGAGCCACAGGCACCAGCTTCTGCTTCAACGGCGGCCGCATTGTTGCTGTTCCGGTGTTGTTCTTTTCTGGTTGGCTCAAATCTCAACCCGATATCGGTTTACCCTCTGCCCTTTTTGGGCTAAGCCTGCTCTTTTTTGTCGGGGCCCTCATCATGATGTTCTTGCCCGAAACCAAAGGCCAGGATTTGCCAGACTAGTAACTATTTGAGCGTTCCCACACTGGTTGCCATTTGTTTCGTGCTTTCGCTCTCCGGGTTCGTCCAGGGACTGTCTGGATTTGGCTTCGCCATCGTTGCGATGGCCATCCTGCCATGGCTGACCGGGGATTTTCAAACGTCCTTCACCCTGGTGGCGCTGAATTCGATCATCATTCCCGGGCTGATCATGTTCAACACGCGCAAGGAATTCAAAATTCGCCCGGCGCTGGCTCTGGCCGCTGCTGCGGTGATCGGCACGTTTCTTGGATTTCATTTCATGAATCGCAACGTCGAAGGCGCGATCTTCATCCGGCTTTTTGGCGCCGTGCTGATCCTTTTCACGATTGTCGATATCATTCTGACGCGGGCCTTCAGCTATACGATGCCGAAGTGGATGGCGTGGCCCTGCGGCGCCCTCGGTGGTTTTTTTGGAGGAGCGTTCAACATCGGCGGTCCTCCGATGGTTGCCTATGTGTACTCTCAGCCCTGGTCCAAGCAGCAGACGATCGCCACGTTGCAGGCGGCGTTCATTGCCGCAACCGGATACCGACTGGCCTTAATGGGCTTCAACGGCTATTTCGATCGAGCAGTCTTTCACCTGACGCTTTATACCGTGATCCCCACCGCCATTGGAATCTATCTTGGAGGAAAACTTCTCGACCAGGTGAATCGCGATGGCTTGAAGATGGTGGTTTTCGTGGTGGTTGGAATTCTCGGCTTCAAATACCTGTTCTTCCCGCCCGAACAAACCTCTAAGGAGCCACCACCTCAAACAGCTCAATCTCAAACAGCAGCGTCTGATTCGGACCAATCCTTGGAGGAGACCCCCGCTGACCATAAGCCAGCTGGGACGGAACTTTGAAGCGGAACTTGGAACCTTCCCGCATCAACTGGACGCCTTCAGTCCATCCCGGTATTACCTTATCCAGTCCAAAAACAGCCGGCTGTCCACGGTTCACACTGCTGTCAAACACCTCTCCACCGGGAAGGTAGCCGTGATAGTGAACTTTTACCTGATCGGTGCGGGATGGCTTCTTTCCTGACCCCGTCCGCAAAACTTCGTATTGCAGACCAGACGCCGTGGTGTAGACGCCCCCCACCTTAGGCTCAGGCGCCTCAGTCGGCGGAGGAGGAGTCCATTGCCGTTCCTCAACGACTTCATCGCTGGAACAAGACACCAAAAAGACTGAAACGAGTAAAAGTGGGAGGAGGCTACGATTCACGGAATTCATGCTAAGCAACCATTAGACGGATTCAGGCGAGCGACAATACGAACCTTTTGTCAGGATTTTTCGCCTTGGCAGAAAGCCTGGGGAATCAGGGTTTTCGACCGAGACAGTAGAGCCATTCCTGTCGATTCTCCCCCTCATACGTGGCGACTCGGTGATAGACCCGGCTATCGCAAACCGCGGGCGTCGCGAAGGATTCATCGCCCAGCTGATTCGTCGCCAGAAGCTCAAACTTTGTTGGCGAAGCACGGAACACGAAGGTCTGACCACGTTCGTTGGTGGCGTAAATGCGATCTCCGACCAGAACGGGCGATGCACTGACAGGGCCACCGAGACGTTCTTTCCAGAGTTCCCGCCCGTCGCTGGCTTTCCAACACATTGCAATGCCGCCATCGTTGATCGCATAGAGGTGACCATCGTAAGCGAGGAGCGATTGCTCATAGCACTTTTCCTGATTCTTCCAGGCGATCCGCCGCGAGCCATCAGCGACGACTGCAATCGTTTCTTTGGTGGGAAACCCGCCACTTGCATACACCTGGGTCGGCGTCCAGATCATGGTGCCGGCGGTTGCTGAAGTGCCTCCGTCAACTTGCCAGACCAGCTGCCCATTCGCCGGGTCATAGCTGCTGATTTTCTCCCCTCCACTGATCAACAACTGATCTCGACCGGCAACATTGCCCACGATGGGCGACGAGTAGCTCGTTGCCTTGTCCCGAGGAGTTCGCCAAATGCCGAGTCCTGTTTCTGAGGAAAACGCTGCGAGGTATCCGCCATCAGCGAACTCCGCCGACACGATTACCGAATCGCCGTAGAGCAAGGGAGAAGCCGCATAACCAAAGTGGTAACGAGGCCGAAAACTCCCCGCCTGTTTCTGCCATTGCTTTTCACCCTTCAGATTCAGGGAAGTCAGGTGAAGGATCCCATCGTTGAAAAAGACCACAAACACACTGGAGCCATTCGAGGCCGCCGTCGGCGATGCGTGGGTGTTCTTCTTGTGGATTTTCGGCAACTCTGGGACGCGATGAACCATCGTTTCCCACCCCAGTTCTCCGGTGTCCCGGTCAAAGCTAAGAACCGACTGTGCCTGAGTCTTTTCGTCGGCGGTGGTCAGGATCACCTGATTCCCCACCAGGATGGGACTGGAATGCCCTCGACCAGGAACTTTCACTTTCCAAATCACATGTTCCTCTGCGCTCCAACTCGTGGGAGGATCTTGGTCTGAATCTGCGACTCCATTGCCATTGGGTCCCCTCCAAGCCGGCCAGTCTGCCGACTTTAGCGGTAAAAGGGTGATCCACAGAGCCAGAGCAAACCAAAATCGTAAATCCTTCATGCTGGTTGGAATTTGCGCCTCCCATACAATTCGTCGCAGCGTACGTCCAATGGACACCGCTGACAAAGATCCGGAATCGACGTCTGCTGAATCTCCATCTCCGATTCCTCCTCCATCGCCACCAACTCGGCCACATAGTGCACAAAATCCTCACTCCTGGGAAACATCGCCTGAAGATCCTGCGAGCTTAGATAGCGAATCTCTGGCTCGGGTTGCACATATACCAACACGCCACGCACCGGTCTTCCTGTCCGCCTCTGCAGCAACCATGCATAGCACGTCAGTTGATGCAGGTCAGAGGGGAACTCCACCGGTGTCTTGCACTTGAAATCAAAGAGCACAAACTCTTGGGCAACGGGATCAAACCAAAGACCATCGTAGTTTCCGGTGATCTGAATCGCGAGATCGTCAGTGGTGATCGTCTCTTTCACCACACCTTCCGGTGGGAGGAAAATTCGCGTCTTCGAGGCAACTTGCTTTGCCTTTAGAATGAGCTCCGCACACATCCTCGCCAACTCGCCAACCCCCTCGCTCATGGCTTTGACCTGCTCTTGAGGATTGGTTCCCAAATTGCTGGCAAAATCCTGGAGCGCCGGACGCATGTATTGCTGGGCAAAGATCCGCCATAGCGCAGATTGCAGTTCTTCCGAATCCTTCCAGGAAGCTTCCACAACCTGGTGAAGTTCCGGGTTAGGCGACTCATTGCCCGCCGCTTCAACTTCGGAAAGGTCTTCGAGAATCCGGTTCACAATCTGGCCGTGAAAGAGGTTGCCGTTGACAACATGTCCGCCCGCCGGGCCGACCTTGACATCGTCCCGAGGGTACTTCGCTTTATGGAAAGCTAGTCTCGAGCACAAGCTGGCAAAACGGAGCAACCCGCCCGACATCGAAACCGCACTCCGCGGCTTGCTCTTGGTCTTAGTTTCCATCGCTCGTCAGCGAGAACGTTTGGTTGTCTCCAACTTCCGCGATGCGTTCCGGTGCCCTCCGAAGCGTGGCAAGAAGGGTCTCATCGCTGACATGAAGATGCGGTGCACGCTGTTTCAGATGCTGGGAAATCGCCGCAAAGTCGAGAAAATAGGGCTCCTGATTCAGAATATCGACGACAAACTCCAGCAACAAATCAGGATCCGAATTCAACTCAATTTGAGCAAGCAACCGATTCGCAAGCCTCGGATGAAATCCTTCGCTCAGAAACCGCTGAAAGTCTTCGTCCGAAAGAATCTGCAGCTGATCGTCCGGTCCAAGAAAGGACCAGTCTCCTGCGTCGATGGCATTCTTTGTGGTTTCGAGAGCTTCAAACTCCGCATGCCAGCGATAGGGAAATTCGAGATACACGCCTCCAGCCTGCTCGAAGTCTTTCTTCGCGTTCTTCTTCGCCTCAATCGGATCTCGCTCATCTCGCAAAAACACAACCAGATCAAGCTCCCCGGCACGCTTAGCCTTACCAGTTAGTGTTTTAAAGAGACTTCCGAGCTGGGATCCATAGTTTCGTCGATCACAGGAGATGGTGAGATTTGCAATGCGGTTGGCGGGAGTGGTGATGGAAGTTTCCAGACTTCCGCCTTTGTCCTCTCCCGCGCTCTTGGTCAGCACTTCACGCCGGACCTGAAACCCTCCCGGCAAACGGGGACGTGAATTGAAGTATTCTCCCAAACCGCTGATCAATAGCTCTGGTCGGCAGGCGGTCTTTTCCGGAGCAGCCAGCAATCGATTCAATTCTCGAGAGTAAAAATCGAAGATCTTCTCGAGTGGGTCACTCTCCTTCACGTCGGGTCCGATATGACGCCCGGCTTCCATCAGGACTTTTCGAGGCACGTTGATCTCGGCTTCCAAATCCGCGAGAGCAGCATCAATCCGAATGTCTCGATGAGGATCCTTGTCTGCTCCGGCCCACTCCATGCGAACGCGAATCAGATCACGGGCCTGGGTCTTGTCACAACCATCGATCTGAAATTTGTTCGCAAACAGGCGTTGCCAAACGTGCTCATCCATCTGTAAAGCGGCTTTGTCCGCAAAGTCCGGACGCGTAAAGC
>JBCDHN010000229.1:0-5742 GCA_038749915.1 Verrucomicrobiota bacterium
CACCGCTCGAGTGACCGTCAATCGCATCTGGCAGATGCTCTTTGGAATAGGTCTGGTAAAAACGGTCGAGGACTTTGGGGTTCAGGCAGAATACCCCATCCATCTCGAGTTACTCAACTGGTTAGCTGCAGACTTCATGGATTCAGGCTGGGACGTCAAGCGGCTGTTGAAAACCATCCTCTCCAGCGAAACCTATCAACGCAGTTCCGCCACCATTCATACCGACTTCCGTGAAATCGACCCCGACAATCGCATGTTGGCCAGAGGCACTCGGCATCGTCTTCCAAGCTGGATAATTCGCGATCAGGCACTCACCGCTTCAGGCCTTCTCAACGCGCGAATCGGCGGCCCGGCATTCAACGCCTATCAACCTCCCGGAATCTGGGAAGAGGCGACCTTCGGCAAGAAAACCTATCAACAGGCCAAGGGCGAAGAACTCTACCGGCGAAGCCTCTATGTTTACTGGCGTCGCATCGTTGGACCAACAATGTTTTTCGATGTCAGCAAACGCCAAATTTGCGATGTGAAATTAGCGCGAACCAACACACCGATGCACGCGCTCACAACCCTGAACGATGTCACCTACGTGGAGGCCGCAAGGCATCTGGCAAAGCGGGCACTACTCACCGAAGACACGCTCACCGAACAATTGGACTTCATCGGCATGACTCTCTTGGCAAGGTCGCCAACTGCGCAGGAACTCTCAATCTGGCAGCGAGGTTTTGAGCGGGCCTGCACCATTTACCTGTCCAATCCTGAAGAGGCCAAATTACTCCTGAGTCATGGAGACTCTCCTCGCGATCAATCGCTTCCTCTCACATCCCACGCAGCCATGACCAATGTCTGCCTGATGCTTCTCAACCTCGATGAGTCATTGAGCAAAGAATAACCTTTTCTTGTTACTGATGTCCCCAGACTTTCACCTCTTGAACCCTTCCCAAACCGATCCTCTTACCGAGCATCAAAAGGGAATAAATCGGCGCCATTTCTTTGGGAAAGCGTCGACCGGCATCGGCAGCGCAGCGCTCGCGCACTTGTTGGGTCAGGAAGGATACGCACAATCACCGTCCTCATTTCCCAATTATCCGGCAAAGGCGAAGAGCGTCATCTACCTTTTTCAAAATGGGGGCCCGACTCACGTTGATACCTTCGATCATAAGCCGCTGCTTAAAAAGTTGCACGGAAAACAGCTTCCGTCCGGATACGCTGAAGGGAAGCGCTTCAGCACGATGACGCAGAATGTGGCCAGCAAGTTGATGCTCGACACCGTCGAACCGTTCGCCCAACACGGCGAAAGTGGTGCCTGGGTTAGCGAACTGTTTCCCTACACGGCAAAAATTGCCGATGATCTCTGCTTCGTGAAGAGCATGCACACCGATGCAGTCAATCACGCTCCGGCTATTTCCTTCATGCTGAGTGGTGGCCAGATTCCAGGCCGGCCGACCATGGGTGCCTGGCTAACCTATGGACTCGGAGTGGAAGGAGAAGACTTGCCCGGGTTCGTGGCCATGACATCGATCAGCAAGGGCACGAGTTGTGGTCAAATCTTCTATGACTTTTACTGGGGTTCCGGGTTCCTCCCCTCCCGTTTTCAGGGAGTGAAGTTTCGGGGCCTGGGTGATCCGGTGCTCTACCTCGAAAATCCTCCAGGGGTCAGTCCCCAGCTCCGCCGCGGGATGCTTGATGATTTGGCGGAACTGAATGCCAGGAAATTTGCCCAAGTCGGTGATCCGGAAATTCAAACCCGGATCGCTCAATACGAGATGGCATACCGCATGCAAACCAGTGTTCCAGATCTCACGGACCTTTCTGATGAACCGCAACACATTCTCGACATGTATGGCCCGGGCGTTACTGAACAGGGTACGTATGCCTACAACTGCCTCATGGCTCGTCGACTCGTAGAGAGAGGCGTTCGCTTCGTTCAATGCATGCACGCCGGCTGGGACCAGCACAACAGTCTTACCACGGAGTTGTATAATCAGTGCCGGGACACAGACCAGGCAAGCGCGGCCCTCGTAAAGGATCTCAAGATGAGGGGCTTGCTCGACGATACCCTGGTCATTTGGGGAGGCGAATTTGGGAGGACTCCATTTATCCAGGGTGACATCAACAATCGACCTCGCTGGGGACGAGATCATCATCCTTATGCATTCACCTCTTGGCTGGCCGGGGGCGGAACAAAGCCTGGTATCACTTACGGTGCGTCCGATGACCTCGGAATGAACGCCATCGAAAACCCCGTTCATGTCCACGACTTTCAGGCCACGATTCTTCACCTCCTCGGCATCGATCACGAACAACTAACCTACCGTTTCCAAGGTCGTCGCTTCCGGCTCACCGACGTTCATGGCCATGTTGTGAAAGACATTCTCTCTTAGCCCCTTTCCCCACGCAATCATGATTCGTTCCAAACACATCCTACGATGCTCGCTTCTGCTCGCAGCCATCTCGGCAGTGAGCGCAGGCACCGCGGAGGAAATTGATTTCAATCGCGACATTCGTCCCCTGATCTCCAGCAACTGCATCGCCTGCCACGGTCCTGATGAAAACGAACGCGCGGCCGACCTTCGTTTAGACACCGCGGAAGGCTCCCGTGCTGACCTGGGCGGCTACGCCGCCATCGTGCCCGGCGATGCTGATGCCAGCGAAATGATTTATCGGATCATCACGGATGACGAAGCCGACAAAATGCCTCCCAAGGGAAAAGGGAGGAGATTCACTCCAGATGAGATAGCGCTGCTCAAACGCTGGGTTGAGCAGGGTGGCGATTATGCCAAGCACTGGTCCTACGAAAAACCGCGTCTCGCGAAAATCCCTGCAAACTCTGAAGCAACCTGGCCTGTCGTAAATCCGATTGACTCCTTCATTCAAGAACGACTCAGAAAAGAGGGGCTGCAGCCGTCTGCGCAAGCGGATCGCTGGACCTTGGCGAGAAGGGTTGCCCTGGATTTGACAGGGTTACCACCATCTTGGGATGAGGCTTCAGGTTTTGTAAATGACTCGCGCGCGGATGCCTATGAACGCTATGTCGATAGGCAACTCGCCAAACCTGCCTTTGGCGAACGTTGGGCGCGGGTTTGGCTGGATCTGGCGCGTTATGCGGACTCCGCAGGGTATGCAGACGATCCACCCCGGACCATTTGGGCCTTTCGTGATTGGGTGATCACCGCACTGAACAGCAATATGCCCTTCGACCAGTTCACGATTGAGCAAATTGCTGGCGACCTGTTGGAATCTCCTACCGAAGATCAGCTGATCGCCACGGCTTTTCACCGCAACACCCTCACCAATAACGAAGGCGGGACCAACAATGAAGAGTTCCGCAATGCCGCCGTGGTCGACCGTGTCAACACAACCATGGAAGTTTGGATGGGAACAACGATGGCGTGTGCCCAGTGCCATACCCACAAATACGACCCCATCACCCATCACGAGTATTTTCAGATGTTCGACTTTTTCAACCAAAGTGAGGATTCTGATCAACGAGACGAACGCCCTTTTCTGGAGCTTTGGAGTGATGGACAGTTGAAGCAGAAGCAAGACTGGGAAGCTCAGGTCTCTCACTTGCAAAAAATCCTTTCGACGGACACTCCTGAGCTGCGGTCGGCGCGCGAAACCTGGTTGGAGCGAGTGCGACGGGAACCAGCTTGGAATCCATTGAAACTTGGCGCCGCAGATGGAGCGGCGTTGATCGAGAAGGACCGATGGCTGACTCTGAATGGTAAGCCGAAAGAAAAGGCCTCCTACACGCTCTCATTCCCCACGAGCAAAGGAAGGATTTCGGGATTACGCCTCGAGGTTGCTCCTGAGCAAGAAAGCAATTTTGTCCTAGGCCAGCTCTCTGCGACTTGGAAACCAAGCGGTAATCAGGGTATCGACGGACAATTCGTAAGGATTGAAGTTCCCGGGAAGAGCAAGTTCATCCATCTTGCGGAATTACAGGTTTTCAGTGGAGGAAAGAACATTGCCCTAACCGGGAAAGCGAGCCAAAAATCGACTGGCTACAACGGGCCAGCCAAACTGGCAATTGATGGAAACACAGACGGTGACTACAAAAAGGGCTCGGTTTCCCACACCGCTCCAGGAAATGATCCCTGGTTCGAAATCGACCTTGGAACGCCTCAATCACTCGACAGCATCGTGCTGTGGAATCGGACAGACGGTGGAACCGCGGAGCGAATCAAAGGCTACAAGGTGCAAATCCTGGATTCTGCCCGAAAGGTTGTCTGGGAAGAGTCGCCTTCCGACATTCCTGAGCCGAGCCATGAGGTTGCGACTTCGGGCGCGCGGACCCTCAACTTCAAGGCAGCTTTTGCCGACTACTCACAGAAGGGATTTGCTGCCTCCCAAGTCATCGCTGCCAAGCCTGCAGATGACAAGGGATGGGCCGTGGGAGGCCAGACCGGGAAAGCGCACGAACTTTCCCTCATTCTGAGCAACCCAGTGGAGTTGGATGAGGGAACGCTGGAGGTGACGTTGTCCCAAACGTCAAAGTACGCCAATCACCTGCTCACCCACTTCCGCATCGCTACAACGGACGACCCGAACGCCAGTGAATGGGCTCGAATGCCCGCCAACATTCGGGCGATGGTTCGAAAGACAGAACCCTCCTCAGCCGAAGCCGATAAGGTGGCAGCGTTTCACCGGAGTATCACCAGCCTGCTCGCCAGGGAGCGCAGAGAACTCGCTGGTCTCCAGAGCAAGCTGAAAGACGCAGAACCGCACACCACCGTGCCCGTCATGAAGGATCTCACGGGGGATAAATACCGAGCGACCAATGTTCAGATTCGGGGAAACTACAAAACCTTGGGAGATGAAGTCAAAATGGCCACTCCTTCCGCCTTTCACCCCATGCGGGAAAACCAGCCTAAGAACCGGCTCGGTTTGGCGCAATGGTTGGTCGACTCAGAAAATCCCCTCACCGCCCGGGTCATTGCCAATCGATTCTGGTCTCAGATTTTTGGCCGCGGGATTGTTGTGACCAGTGAGGAGTTCGGTTCACAGGGTGAACTGCCTTCTCACCCTGAACTTCTCGACTGGCTCGCGATTCAGTTCGCCGAAACCTGGGATATCAAGGCCTTGATCAAGACGCTCGTCATGTCCTCCACCTATCGGCAGAACTCACGGGTAACTTCGGAACTGGAAGAGGCAGATCCTTTTAATCTGCTTTATGCCCGGGGTCCACGCTTTCGCATTTCTGCCGAGATGGTAAGGGATCAGGCACTCTTCCTCAGCGGACTTATCAGCGACAAGATGTATGGGCCGCCGGTGAAGCCTCCCCAGCCTGAGCTTGGCCTCAAAGCGGCATTTGGATCGGCTACCGACTGGCAAACGAGTCAAGGAGAGGACAAATACCGCAGAGGTCTTTACACCACATGGCGTCGATCCAGCCCCTATCCGAGCATGGCCGCATTTGATGCCCCAAATCGGGAAGTCTGCACGAGTCGAAGAGGAAGAACGAACACCCCGCTTCAAGCCTTGGTCACGATGAATGATCCGGTCTATGTCGAAGCGGCCCAGGCAATGGCACGCCAACTCTACGCCTCCGCTGATACTACTCGAGAACGGGCTGAACTGGGGCTGGTCCGCAGTCTCTTGCGGCCTCCAACGGATCAGGAAATCGACCGGCTCGAAAGCCTCTTCGAAACATCGCTCGAACAATTCAGAGGATCACCGGAGATGGCTGAGCAACTGGCAACCAACCCGCTGGGCCCCCTGCCAGACCAGTATCCTCCCGCC
>JBCDHN010000230.1:0-5741 GCA_038749915.1 Verrucomicrobiota bacterium
CCGGAGATTGCTGATTTCACCTTCAACCCAAACGCTTCCAATTTTGGACTCGAGCGCGTCACGAATCGATCGCGTTAAATCTGAAACCGTGTAAGCCCGGCGTTTGGTGAAAGTGGACATTGCAAAGCCCTAACCTACCGAGAATCACCGGCAGGTCACTCAGAAACAGTCAACCTTAATATTAGAAAATCTTATAATCAAATAAGTTAGCAAAAGAATATCGCAAAATTGGGTTGAAAAATGTCAATTTAGAATAAGTATTTCTAATATGAAACCGTGTGAAGAGTGCGTCAAAGTCAACGAACCTGCTGATCTCGATCTGATGCTTGAGACAGCCAGCCGAAATACTGCGAGCTTCGCAAAGCTCCACTCTCGGTTCGCAGGTGCCATCTACACGACGGCGTATAAGGTCCTCAACAATCCAACAGATGCGGAAGAGGTAACCCAGGACGTCTTTACCCAAATTTGGGAGAAGGCTGGGCTCTATGAGCCAAAAAAAGGGAAGCCGCTCACCTGGGCCGCAACCATGGCTCGAAACCGGGCCATTGATCGCCTCCGGGCCAACCAGCGCCGGTTCAAGCTTCGTGACCGGTTTCAGGAGGAAAAGGATGTTCTCAGTCCTACCGAGACTGATGAAAGCGCCTTGAAACAGGCAGAGAGCAACGAGGATGCCAAGATCGTGAGAACGGGAGTGCAGCAGCTCACCAGCGATCAACGGGAGGCGATTGAATTGGTCTACTTCGCCGGTTTGACACAGCGCGAGGCAGCCGAGCAACTCCATCAACCATTGGGAACGGTGAAGGCTCGCATCCGCAGGGGCATCGCGAAACTGAGAGAAGATGTCATTCCAAAGCTGGAAAGCTAAGCCAGGCAGGTCTCCGGCCTAAGAGGTCGGTTGCAATCGCGCTGCCTGTCGGTCAGACTTGGTTAGCGTGCTCGATTTCCACATCAAAGTCGTCTTCATAACTCGCCAGTTCGAGTCCAGCCAAGACCAGACCGACCAATTCGTCTCCAACATCCTGTTCTGGCCCGGTCTTTCGACTTTCGGGAACCGGCTCAAGATCATTCGCCGCGATCAGGTCAAACTGGCCGAGGAAATCCTCAAGAACGAAGACACCGGAGACATCCACGAACGCCAGATCCCTTCGGAACCAAGCCGGGGCGGCGTCCTCATTGAGCTGCATCCGCCTCAGCCCTCGGAAGCGTGGAACGAACCGGTCGCTCTGAAGTTTGACACCGTTCATTGGGAACAAGAAGGCACCTATATCGCGTCCATTCCCGACTTGGAAATCGAGGTTGTGGCAGAGAGTGAGAGCGACCTGCCAGACATGCTTGAAGAGCATGTTCGTACTGCCATTTTACGGTCGGGGGCGGCCAAGTCACTTTTCGAACTCGCCCATCTCCAACGCACCCAATCCACGGAAATTGAAACGCAGCTGGTCAATCTCTATCCGGAAACGCCGAAAGAGCGATGGGACAAGTCCCTGGCCGAGGATCAGAAAAAGAGCGAGTTGAGCAAGGTCGGCATCCGCATGGCCCCTGACGAGATGACCGAAGCGTTTCTATACGAGGAACAGGTGGATCGGCTCGCCAAGATGCTAACCGGTCGGAGGGCTCTCAGCGTGTTGGTCGTCGGACCACCGGGAGTAGGAAAGTCCGCGGTGATCCACGAGTTGGTTCGCCGAAAGAATGACCACGGGTTGGAACGCTTCACATTCTGGAAAACGAGCGGAGCCCGCATCGTGGCTGGGCAAAGCGGGTTTGGCGACTGGCAACTTCGCTGCCAAAAGATCGCCGAAGAAGCGATGGAGCAGAACGCGATTCTCTATTTCGGCAATCTGGCTGAGTTGCTTGAAACAGGACGCGCCGGAGGCAGCAGTGAAAACATCGCGGGCTTCTTTCGGCCCCGCATGGTGCGTGGCGAGCTCCTCGCCATTCTCGAATGCACCCCGGAACAATTGACGGCGATTGAAAAGCGCGATCCAAGGGTTCTCGACGGAATGCGCCAACTGAAGATCGAGGAACCGGACGCGGCCTTGTCCTACGGCGTTCTTAAAAACGTCGCGGGAAAGCTCTCCGCCAAGAAAAGCGAAGAGATCGACGACAGTTCTCTCAAGCGTGTCGATGCCCTTCACCGGCGCTACCTTGGTTACTCTTCTTATCCCGGAAAACCGATTCGTTTTCTGGAGCGACTGTTCTTCAATGCTCAGACCGAGAATCCGCTCACGACTCAGAACGTCAACGCTACGTTCTCCGCCGAAACCGGACTCCCGCTCAACCTGCTGGAGGATTCCATTCCCCTCAATCTGGATCAAGCCAGCCACAGGTATCAAGATCGGTTGATGGGACAGGATCGCGCCGTGGATTTCGTGGTCGATACCATCGCAATGATCAAAGCGAGACTGGCTCGCCCGGGCAAACCGTTGGGATCCTTTCTCTTTGTCGGCCCTACCGGAGTCGGAAAAACCGAATTGGCCAAGTGCCTTGCCGAATACTTCTACGGCAGTCAGGAACGCATGATTCGCCTTGATATGAGTGAATTCAACAGCCCGGGAAGTGCGACCCGCCTTGTCAGCAGCAATTCCGGCGATCTCGAAGGCTTGCTCACCGCCCAAATGCGTGATCAGCCATTCTCCGTGGTACTTTTGGACGAGTTTGAAAAGGCCGCACCTCAAGTCTTCGACCTCTTTCTTCAGGTTCTCGGCGAAGCCCGCCTCACCGATGCAGCCGGACGAGTGGCCGACTTCAGCAACGCCATTGTCATCATGACTTCCAACCTGGGAGCGCAGAACTTTCGTGCGGGATCGAATCTCGGTTTTGGAGGAACCGACGCCGCAGACCTGGGTGCTGAAGAACACTTCACGAGTGAAGCCAAGAAGCGATTTCGCCCGGAATTCTTCAATCGGATCGATCGCATCGTTCCGTTCCTTCCTCTGACACGCCAGGTTCTTGAGCGCATTGTCGCCAAAGAACTCGATTCCATTCAACGACGCGACGGGTTGCGGGAGCGACAACTCGACCTCCAGCTGAACCCCGCCGTCCTGGATGAGATCCTCAAGCATGGACATGATCCTCGTTATGGAGCCCGGCCACTTCGGCGTGAATTGGATCAACGCCTGCTGCGCCGCGTCGCCGAAGAACTGAACCAGGGCCCCGTTCGCGAGCGCGGTCACATGCTAGTGGATGAGGACAGCGTGGTCTTTCAACGTCGCTCGGAGAAAGAAGCCCCCGGTGACGTGCACGCGGACATTCTCTCGAACGCGGCTGATCTTCGCCGGAAGTTTCAGAGTCTGCAGCGCGCCACATTTGTCAACGAGCTCAATAGTGAGCGCTATCGCCTGGAGCGCATCATCTCGCATCAGCAGCGCAAGAAAAAGAGCACCGAACCTGCCTCTGATCTCACCTCAACCTACGCTCGGAAATCGCTGATTGATGATCTCCTGAGCCAGCTTGAAAGGAAAACCAAAGCGGTCACGGCTCGCGAAGAATCCCTTCTGCTCGAAACCGTTGGCCAAGGCCCTCAAGGGCGAAAAAGCCGTCTCAGCCTTGAGGACTACAAGGCACTACTCATCGATCTGTTTGCAGCGGCCGAGAACAATCCGGACTCCATTCTTCTCATCTTTCAGGCGGAACGTCAGGACCGGCTTTTTGAAGTCGTTTCCGACTATCAGCAGGTCGCGACCGGGTTTGGTTGCGAGGTTGAATTGGGCTACTTTTTGAGGAAGCCGCCAAAAGCCCTCATCAATGAGGAAGATGCGACGACGCGGGCGGAAATCGTGCCGGAAGAAGAAATGGAGAACTTTCTCATTGATCCTCCCGGCGACGTATCCGCAGTAGCGCTTCGCATTACCCAAGCTCATGCCTTCCTGCGATTTCAGGGAGAGTTGGGTGGCCACGAATTCGAAAACGACGAAGGCAAGGACAAGAAAAAGGACCGGCTGGTCATCTCGGATCGTGACACCCCGCTGGCGGAAGCGTCCATCGCGCTGGAGAGCCTTCAGCGGCCTCAATTGAAGAACACGCCGATTCATCGGCACTACAACCTGGTCCGTAACAGTTGGAGGGACAGCAACTTCGACGCGTCAGGCCACGGGCGCTACTGCCCTGAGCTGCTCGAATTGATCCTGAATGAGCGCGTCCTGACCTTGGCAATGCGCGCGCTTTGATCCGTCGTCGGAGATTTCATTGTCATCTTCGAGATACGAATTGACTGGACTTCTGCTGGTCGAGGCTAGCCGCGGTGGACGTTCTCAGCCAGTTTGAGGACGCTGGAGTTCAGCTGGATATTCCGTTCCTTCAATGGTGAGAGATAAGCGTCAAAGCCAAGTTTATTGCTGCTTTCAAAAAGCGCCACGCAGGGACTCTCCACCGCGGTCTCGTTCTGGCTGCGAAGATGTATAACGAGCGTTGGTGAGCCGCGGGTTGAATCCAGGGCGTGTTTCAAATCTTTGGCCGAGGTCGTGAACAAAATGCTGCATCGCTGAATGTCATCCCGAGAAGTTCCACGATGAATTCCGGCGACGCGCAGCTTCTTCCCTTTCAATGGATGTCCCTCCAAGCTGGCAAAGGCACGGGCGGGAGCGCCACCACCGTAGACCCCGAAATAGATGTTTCCACCCTCTCCCGGATCCTGCGGCCACTGAGCAAATTTGGCGATGGAATAACAGACTGCTGCAGCGAGTTCGTGCTTATCCGCCGCTTTGGCGGAATCAGTCCTCCATAGTCCCACCATGCCGCACATGAGGACGACCAAAGCCTGTAGTCTTCGCTGCCGGAATCGAATGTGAGAGCCTCTTACCATTAGAATGACCACCCCGTTGAAACACCGAGGGTCCAACCAAGTCGCAGCTGAGTTCCGTTTAAGTTCTGGTGCAAGGGAACCGCGTACTGGACAGCCAGGTGCCGATCTCGATACGGATCACCAGGATAAGTCAGACGCAGCCGACCGCCAACTTCAAACAGATCTCCGCCGTAGTTTTCCGGATCAAAGGGAGGAGCCGGCCCAGTCGGCAGTGTGTTGCTGATTCCGTCAATCTCCTTCCAATGAGTGCCGAGGATAAACCCGGTCACATCCATCCAGTCATTGACGGAGTTTTGAATCCAGGCACTGGCCCAGTAGAGATCGCCAAAGCGGAATCCATCATCGTTGTCGTCCAGACGAAGCGTTGCACCTCCGGCAACGCCGCTTTCCCAATTGGGCAGGTCGAACAATCCCCCGGAGAATTCGATTTTGGGACGCAACTCATAACTGCCTGAAGTAACCTGGGCTGCGTAAGGAAGAATCGTATTGGTGAGGTCACGATCCAGATCTGCCGTTGGAATCGATAAGGCAAGACTGGCGGACAGGGTGGTACAACCCACAAGATGCCGATGGTAGGTTGGGCGCAAAACCAAATCTCCAAACCCCTCCGTTTGCATGCTGAATGCGGTGTAAGCGGTCCGTAAATCGGTGTTTTGCCAAACATAAGGCATCGAGGCTTCAAAGGAAAACGGACCGGAAGGCTGCCAGCGGAGATAGAACGAATGAATGTCGATCGTCATGTCCGTTGGCGTCACCGGAAAATCGGCTAACACAAATTCTTGAGATACCCGCCGACTTCCATTGATCAAGCCGTCAGCCTGGACCCGAACATAGCTATATCCGAAATAGAACTTATGGTTTCGCGGAATGCTGGGGAGATGGAACGCCCCGGTTTCATCAAGAGCTTCTTGTTCAGAAATCACCTCGATTTCGATGTCGA
>JBCDHN010000231.1:0-5739 GCA_038749915.1 Verrucomicrobiota bacterium
ACTAGTAGAGATTCAAGATTGAGTTGACGGATAAAGTGAAAAGAGTTTTTCTCTGGCGTTTTCGTTGGTGAAGTTCCAACTGGTTGTGCACTGGCGAGAGTTGCGATCAGCTTGCGCAAGAGAGCACTGGTGGCGCAAATCATCCAGAGATGCTACCCGCGCATCGATGGCGGAACTCAACACAGCAGCAATTTCAGACTCTGCGATGTTCAGCCAACTTCCGTGGACAGGAGTGTGATGACGCTCGAAGCGAGCGGCGAGATCCCTCGCTTTAGCTGGCTCAAAAGCCTGGTAGAGAGAGGCATCGCTGTGGGTGTTGAGGTTGTCTTCAACCAGGACAATTTTCTGCGCATCAGGGAACATTTTTGTGGCGATCAGCTCCAGAGCCTGAGCGTAGTCGAGCCGGGTCCGCGTTGCGCTTTCGGTGATGAAGAGTTCGCGCACGCCTTCCAGGGGCGCATAAATCATGAACACGCTCGCGCTACCGTGGCGTACGTATTCGTAATCATGACAGGCAACGTTTCCAGGACGAGCCGACAGGGGTCTGCGGGTTTCTTCCACCAACTGTTTGCAAAATTCGTCGAGACAGACCAACGGGCGCTGCGGATTGCGAACTAGGGCGTAGACTTCAAGCACATCTTCCATGGCCGCCACAAAGGAGGCATTGGCTTTGGGTGGAATACACCACCTTTTGGTTAGCCAGGGTTTGAGGTCGTTTTTTTAAGCGTCTGACGAACGGTTTCGTGGGAAATGGCTTCGACGATTTTTAATTCGACCGCTTTTTCGGCAAGCAGTTGTAACGTCCAGCGCTTGCGCCCATCGGGAGCTTGAGAGCAGGCCAACGCGGTAAGGCGTGCTTGGCCTTCGTCGTCGAGGATGGGTTCGCGTGATGGCTTGGATTGCGCTTTTCGTTCAAGAGCTTGAAGCGGACCAGTTTCGCAGCACTTGGCGCGCAACCGTTCCAGCGTGGCGGGTTTAATGCCGGTTGCTTCGATGACTTTGGGGTCGCTCCAGCCAGGACCATGTTCGGATTCATCGCAGAGGAGCAGCGCGCGTGCTTTGATGACCTTGTGCGCGGCAATCGGGTTGCGTTTGGTCAACGCTTCCAATTGGTATCTCTCCTCTTTGCTTAGTTTGATACGATAAATTTTACGCATCCCTAACAGGATAACCACTTTCTGAAAGTACAAGCAAATAGTTTAGAAAATACATCAAATCAATATTGATGCACTACTAGTCAATTTCTGATACACCGGATCGGTAGCTTCCGCCTGCTTGGTGGCTTCGATGACTCGTCTGGATTTCTTTTTCCCGTAGAAGGGAAACTGACCTTGAATGGTCTCCATGTGGGCGGCGATGGAGGCGAGGTGCTTCTGATAGCCATGATCCTGCTCATCGCGCAATTGACGGCGCAGGTTGGCGGTTCGCACGGCAATTTCGAAATCGGCCTGTCCCTCATAGTCATAGGCAGGGCGCAAGGCCTTCTTTTGAATCCAGGCCTTGCGTTCGGTTTCCCAGGTCGAGTTGGGCTGAGCTTCCCAAAGACGAACGGAACTCACCTGGCCACTGACGTCCGCTCCCTGAAAATTGATCTTCAACTTTGTCTTGGGCTTACCGATACGAGGAGTCTGACCAAGCAGAAAGTTCTCGTCGTTGACGAAAACGAACACTTCTTCGCCTCGAAACTCAATCCTCACGGTGTAACTCTCTCCAGATTGAACCGTCGAACCACTTAGGTCCGGGTATTCTTCAAATCGGTGCAGGAGATTCTGATCCGGCCACTTTCGGATCTGAAGGCGATCCGGGCGCAACTCGATGAGAATGGCATGACCATATTCATCATTGTAGACAATCTGATTTCGCTCCAGGTCCCCCTCGAACGAGAAGGTGTATTCCAGAATGTGGTCCCCCAGCGGCCCGAACAATTCAGGACTCACGAAGGCCTTCTCGCCACGACTGGTCCAGCGGCCCGTTCCATCTCGAAGCTCGATACTCTCCGAGACACTCCAGATTGACGGCTCAAGCTCGCGAAGGAATTCCGTCTGACCCAGAAGCCGACCTTGCTTGAGCAGGATCGCGTTGGATTCAATCCTGCTCGCCGGGAAAGTTGCCAGCCAAGCGGGACGATCACCCACTTCATACTGGCCGAACTTATCGAGTTCACCGCTTTCTCCATCGATGGTATATGCGCCGAGGCGATTGTCGTTCTGGCCGGCGACGTAGAGGTAGCGGCCCGTGCCATCGATACAGAAGGAGCGAGGAGAGGCTTCGCAGGGTGTGTGGCTGATCAACTCGAGCCGGCCGTCTTCGGAAACGCGAAGTCCAGCAATGCTGCTTTTTCCCTCTCCGTTGCGGTTGGCGACATAGAGGAATCGATGGTCCGGGGTGAGGTGAAGGGTCGAAGTCGCCACCTTGATCCCAGGTGGGGAGGTAACCAGGTTTTGGATGGACTTGAGAGTACCCTCTTCCTCATCCCACTTCCAAACGCAGACACCCGCCTCACCATTCTGGTTGGTCGTGTAGGCAATAGCCGGATTTCCCGGATGAAAGAGCAGGTGCCGGGGATGCCTCGCTTCGTTTTCACCCTGGGGCCCATCGAAAGCTCGGGCGTTG
Source organism: Verrucomicrobiota bacterium (assembly GCA_038749915.1). Taxonomy (GTDB): domain Bacteria; phylum Verrucomicrobiota; class Verrucomicrobiia; order Verrucomicrobiales; family DEV007; genus JBCDHN01. Next base: position 2,614 of record JBCDHN010000231.1, read on the forward strand.
GGGTGGAGGGATCCAGCCTCGGGATCGAACGCGTTCACGAAAACCTGGTTGGTCTGCAGACCGGGGATGAGAAGCCAGCGATTGTTGGCGCTGAAGTTGGCCCCATGCGGCCGGGGGCCTTGTTCGACTTCCTGGGTCAGCTTCCCTCGAAAAACGCCGTCCGGGTCGAGCTTCCAGACCGAGACCACGCCCGGCTTGAAGTGATTGGCGGCGAGAAAGCGGCCGGTTCCATCAAGGTCTAGATAGCCCGGCCAATGGTTGACGGAGGCCACGTTGAGCAATTCGAGGGATCCATCGGTCTGGCGGGCGATCGTCGCGATTTCAGGTGCTTCCATGCTACCGGAGCTAGCGTAAATACGCGCTCCATTCTTCGAGAGCGTGAAGGGACCAATTCCATCGATAGCGAGCGCCTGGGCGACTTTGAGTTCGCCCGAACGAGAGTCGATCTCATAGGCAACCATCTCTCCGCCCGCCGAGAGGTAGAGGTGCTGCTCCGCCGCATGTGCGACGGCTGTGAATAGCATCAGCAGAAGCGCGCCAACCCATTTCATAGGAACTAGGACAGAATGGAACTTGCGGTGGCGTTTGCATCTGCAAAGCGGTCAATCGGCACGCCGGCATCCTGCAGCATCGTAGTCCACAAGTTTGCCAATGGCGTATTTTCCTTCTGAGCCTTGCGATGCTGGCCATGCTCCAGATCCTTAAACGCACCACCAGTAAGAAGAGCAGGGACATTCAAGGTGCGGTGCGCTGTCCTAAGACCACCACCATAGTAGACCATGCTGTTGTCAAAAATCGTTCCCCCGTTTGGATCAAGCGGATCCTTGGTGCCGCGAAGATCATCAATAAAATCGGAAAAAAGTTCACAAAGCTTTTTGGTCCGCTCTTCATTCATCGAATGCACCATGGTATTGGTTCCGTAGTGAGAGAGGGCGTGTGGATTGTAGCCGATTCCCATCCCCTGCAACAGACTGGTTCCAGGCATCCGATAGGTAATCACCCGCGTGGAGTCGGTTTGATAAGCGGTGACGATCAGCTTGAACATCATGCGGATATCCTGTTCACCGGTCATGCCCTCTCCGGGCAGCTTTACATTGGCCTTGGGCTTGGGCACATTTATCCACGCTTCCTCTCGGCTTAGAGCAGTTTCCACATCGCGAACACTGGTCATGTACTCGTCGAGCTTCTCTGCATCTTCACGACTCAGCGTTCTTTTGATCGAGCTGCTGTCGTAGTTCAACACATCAAATATACTTTTGCGGTTCTCCAGTAGATGCAGTTGCTCCTCCTTGGAGATATTCCCGCCGAAGAGCTTGTGATAAACCGCGAGCGGCTTCTGGTGGCCCGGAATGGCACTGCCGTCTTGGCGAAAGGACATCGCCGTACCGGCATGCCCTTCCCCACCTTTATCTTGAGTGTCTAACTGAAGACTTTCATAGCGAGTGTCTGCTCCCAAATGCGCCGCTGCTACCTGGTCGCAGGACACGCTATTGTGCTTGGCCTTGCCGGGGAAGCCAACCACATTGGCACAGGTGAGCAAGGCCTCTGAACCACCGTGGGGTTGCTGGTTTTCGTTGTTAGACAGATTGGACACCATCGTGACGTGGTTCAGATTTCGCTCCAGAGCGCCAAAACCAGTGGGCAACTGAATGTCCGACCAACGTCCTGTTTCCGTCGGATAAAAGTGTTCCTCCATATGCCCATGCCCCATCGCCATCCAGAGAAGGCGCTTCGGCGTCCCTGAAACCAGCACTTCCTCCGCCGCTACGCGAGCACCGGCAGGCAGCAAACTGGCAAGAAACGGCATCGCAACAGCTTTGGCCCCATTACGTAAAAATGATCGGCGATCTGTTTCAGAAGTGACAAATTGGCTCATTGAAAAATTTCAGTAAGATTTTAAAAGGTACTAGTTCTTAAGGGCTATACGAGACCGTTCAGATAACCTAAACAGCGGTCCGTCGATTTTGCTTAAAATTCCCGAAACGGCCCGCTGGTGACAACACGTTTGATCATATCGCGAACACGATAACGCTCACCTTCGCCTTCCGAAACCTTTCCTAGGTGCTCCAACGAGTCTTCGATAATCTGCAAATCCGTAAAACTGATGTCCCGCCCCAGTGCGTAAATCATGAGCCCTTCAAACATAGACTCTGCAACCGCCCGCTCTTCTTTCATCAGTGCCGCTTTCAAACCTTTCACATCCTGAAACTCCTCCCCACTTGGAAGATTTCCACTCGAGTCGATGTCGAAGGTTGTCCAATTACGTTCCGTATCCTTTTTACTCCCATCCCTCAGTAACTTGACGTCATCCACCAGGGTCACCATTTCCTCTTCGCGCCACATACCAATCGGATCAAAGTTTTCCAGCCCCAGTCCAATTTGATCGAAACGAGCATGGCACGATGCGCATTGAGCTTTCTGTTGGTGCATCTCGACCAGAGTTCGCACACTCTTCAAGGGGTCTTCTCCTTCGGCCACCAGTTCCGGAACATTCGGGGGCGGCGGAGGTGGTGGATCGTTCAGAAGAATTTCCCGAACCAGCGCCCCACGAATCACCGGAGACGTTCGATTCCCCATTGTCCCAGCAGCCAAAAACGCTGATTGAGTGATGACCCCACCTCGGGGAGACGCTTCGGGCAAGACAACCTTCTGAAAGCCATCTCCAGCATAGCCTTCCAGGCCATAGGCATTGGCGAGCACCCCATCCACCATCACAAATTCCGAGTCGATCAGATTAGCAATTCCCAGGTTGCCAGCCACCATTTCCTCGAAAAACTCGATGGGTTCGCGGCGTGCCGAATCGATAAACCCCTCAGTCCAATGCAAAAGAATCCGAGCCGTCAGATTCAAATCTTTGAAGCGCTTGATGTGTATCCACTGCCCCATGAACCCGTCGAAGAAGTTCTCCGCCCTGGGATCCACCAACATGCGTTCCACCTGCACCTCGAGGACGGATGGGTTCAGAAGTTCCCCGGATTCGGCAAGCTGATAGAGTTCGGCATCCGGAGGACTGCTCCAGAGGAAATAGGACAGTCGGCAGGCCAAACTCAAAGCATCCAGTTCTCGACGTTCGATTTGCCCTTCATCCACCGGCTCTAAGACGTAGAGGAAACGCATCGACGTGAG
>JBCDHN010000232.1:0-5713 GCA_038749915.1 Verrucomicrobiota bacterium
GACTCTTCAGACCCTCGCCACAGGTGTCGGTGCCGCCGTTGGATCCTCTGTTTTTCCTGAAGTGAGCCATGCTGCCACCAGTGCATCCGGCGGGCCAAAACGCGTGATCTTCTTCATGCAAAACCAGGGATTCGAGCCTGCGACAGCGATTCCCCACAGAATGGTGAATTCCGGCTCCCTTGCTGGAGCCAAGCTACCCGAACCGATTCAGGCGCTGGAGCCTTTTAAAGAGCGCCTTCACATCATCAACGGCCTCCACGGAAAACACACAAGCCCGTCCCACAGCGCGTTTTTCGGGGCGCTCGGTGGTTATCGTGGTAGTGATGGTGTCCCGCCAAGCGGATCGACGATTGACTACGAGTTGAGCAAGGTGTTGCCGGAAACGCTTCTTCCTCACCTTTGCATCGGGATGGATTCTTTGGAAAACATGACGGCGAAGCCGACGGTTGCAAACCTGTCGGCGAGTGGCGCGGGTCAGCCGATCTTCATGCATTCCAACCCGAATCACCTGTATCAGATGCTCTACGGAGGCATTTCGCGCGGGGATATTCGTCAACAGCACGAGGCTCGGTCCAGTATGTTCGACAAAATCGAAAAGATGGCCGCAGCGAAAGGCAGCACACTACCAACGGTCGACAAGCAGCGCTATGGCCAGTACGTTCAGGGGTTCAATGACATCAATGGTCTCCGCGAGCGGTTGGCAAGAGTCTCTGATCACTTGCGAAATTTCGCTCCCGACGTCGATAGTCGCTACACCAAACCGCAATTCGAGACGGACTGGCATGATGTTCTGCTCGATCTCGGTGTTTCGGCTCTGAAATCCGGTATCACCAGCGTGCTCACCATTGGTTCTGGCCGCGGTGAGATCTTTGGCGCTTGGAAGGGGCTTGGCGTCGAGCAGCAGGGCCACAATCTGGGCCACATGAAACAGAAGGACAATCCGATCTGGATCAAAATTCGCCAGTATAACAGCCGCATGCTGGTGCGACTGATGGAACAACTGGAGAGTGTTCCCGAAGGAAGCGGAACCATGATGGACAACACGCTGATTGTTTACACCAGCAATAACGCGGACAAGCAGCACACCAGCGGCGCCAACTGGCCCGTGATGCTCTTGGGGAACTGTGACGGCATTTTCAAAACCGGCCAATTCACTCAGTTGGATGGTAAGCGCCCAATCAACGCGCTCTACGCGACCATTCTCGAGACAGTCGGCGTCAAGTGCGACCGGTTCAATATGAGTGAGCAAATGGCGGCCAAGTATGATTCGGGCGTGGGCCCACTGAGCGAGATCCTGGCATGATCAGGCTGCTGTCCGTCCTCTCGATCCCGGCTCTCGCTGTGATCGGAGCCGCATCTTCTTTGGCGGAAAGCTATATCCCCGGAGAGCCGATTCACGAAACTTTTGATGACTTTGCGCTCGGGTTTCTTGACCAGAACTGCATTGATTGTCACGACGATGTTACGACCAAGGGAAACCTGAATCTCCTTGAACTGGGGCCGGTCGATGAAACCAATGCGGCGGTTTGGAAATCCGTCTGGGCTCAGGTTGCGCTGGAGGAAATGCCTCCCAAGAACAAGCCGCAGCCCGAAGTTATCGAGCGTCTGCGGTTTTCCGACTGGGTGGTTGGGGAGTTGGAACAGGCAATGGAGGACAAGGGCGGCTTCTACGCGCATCTCGACCCCAACAAGGGCAACTTCGTCGATCACGATCTTCTCTTTGGCCCTCTGCCCGAGGGGATCGAGTTGGTGCCCACTTCTTCGCCGGCACGCATTTGGCGAGTCACCCCGCAGGAGCATATCACCCGGCTCAACGAATTGATCAATAATGAGCCGGATTTTGATCCCAAAAAGCCGGGTGTTCGCACCCGCGGCGACGTCGTCCCCACCAACCATGGTGGAGAGCTGAAGCTGTATTTTGGAACGGATCGGATCATTCGATGGGAGGGCGGAACCGTAGCGTATGCGACAGCGGTGAAAAGCGTGCCGGTCGTGCTGTCCTCAGTTCGCAAGCACGGTTTTGAGAACTATCCCGATTTCTACACCGTCAACAGTGCAGAGGCGACTCAGATTCTGGGAAAGGCGGAGGACATCCTCGAATACATGGCCTACGGCCCGCTTAGTCTGGTTGGGTTTCCCGAACAAATCACTGACGACCCGAAAACCTATGATAACTCGGCCAAACCTCCGGGTGATCTGCGAGGTCTTCCCACGGCGATTGTCTACAACACCAAGGTCGCCAGACCAATCACGCCGGTCTACGACCTCATGCAGGTGGAAGGAGTGACCGATGAAGCGCTCAGCGCAGCGGTAGAGTATCTTTTTGAAGCGCTAACCTTTCGTCCACCTTCCTCAAAAGAGACTGCCGACTATGTGAACATTGTTAAGGAATCGATCGCGAAGGTAGGCAAGGAAGACGGGGTTTTCATGGGCCTGACCTCAATTTTCTTGGATCGCGACGCGTTGTTTCGGCCTGAGTTGGTTGAAACCGGCAAGGCGGATCAACACGGGCGCATCATGCTCCAGGATTGGGAGTTGGGACTGGCGGTGAACCACGCACTTCGCTACATCAAACCTGATGAGGAGCTTCGCGAAGCGATCGTCGAGGGTCGGATGCGAACCCGTGAAGATGTCAAACGCGAGGTTTCACGCATGCTGGCCGATCCCAGCATCCGCAAGCCTCGAGTTCTGCGGTTTTTCCGTGATTTTTTCGATCACGATCTGGCTGGTTACATTTGCAAGGATGATGCTGCCCAGGGCACTACCGGGGCGCCGGGGGGAACGAGACACTATCGCGCCATGTTCGACGCTGCTGCCAGCACCGACCGGCTCATCGAACTGGTTTTGGAGGAGGATAGGGATATCCTGAAAGAGTTGCTCACGACCCAGAAAGTCGTGGCGACCAAAACCGACAACCTCTACTTTGGGCGTCAGCACACACCGGAAGAGCGGAAAATTGCCTCAGCTGCGAAGAAAGCGGAGGAGGTAGCCCTCAAAGAGGAGTTGATGGTGGAGCTTGAGGAGGTGAAGGCCAAATTCGAGGCCGTGAAGCTCAAGCTCGAGGAAAAAGGGTTGGATCAAAAGACCAGAGATTCCCTAAAGCGGGAAAAGCTCGCCTTGGAAAAAATGCGAGGCCGGCTCGAAAAAGACAAGAATCGGACTCGAAGTAACATCGACGTCGATGTTGACCATGCTGACCTGAAAGGAGAACGCATCTACGCCCGCGTGAGTCGACGCTCTTTTGGAAACGGTTCAATGTCGCCAGATCGTTCGCTCGCAACCGCGCCGGAAGGGGAGCGTTTCGGCATCCTGACTCACCCAAGCTGGCTGGTTTCACACTCTGATGCGATGGACAACCATGCGATTCATCGTGGGATCTGGATTCGGAAGCGCCTGCTCGGAGGCGGAATTCCCGACGTGCCTATCACGGTGGACGCGATGCTGCCTGATGAGCCAAATACCACGTTGCGTCATCGGATGCGGGTAACTCAGGAGAAATACTGCTGGAGCTGCCACGACAAAATGGACCCTCTCGGATTGCCGTTTGAAATGTACAACCATGCCGGATTGTTTCGAACCACCGAGCTGAATGAGCCGGTGGACACAACCGGAGAAATCATTGAGTCTGGTGATCCTGAATTGGATGGACCTGTCGAGAATGCGATCCAGATGATCCAGAAGCTGGCAGAGAGCGAGCGAGTTGAGCAGGTTTTCGTCCGCCACGCCTTCCGATTCTGGATGGGTCGTAACGAGACGCTCAATGACGCCCCGGTTCTGCAGGCCGCGCACCATGCTTATCGAGAGAGTGGTGGCAGCATGAATGCCCTCATCGAATCGCTGGTCACATCCGACGCCTTTTTGTATCGGAGGGTCGAAAATCAGAAGGACTGATTGACTGCGTGGTCGATTTCAGACGGCAGGCCTGCTCACTTTTTCTTTTTGGGTTTCTTCTTCGGCGCATCCATGACCTTCTCTGCCTGAACTTCCGCGAGATGGTTGAGCAAACGTGTTTCCAACGCCTTGGCCTGTTCAGGTTCCTGTTCGATCAGGTTTCTCTCCTCAAGTTCGCGCGGATTTTCTCCTACGTCGTAAAATTCCCGCGAAGCGACCTCGCCGCTCGTGTTCCAGCTCAGGATCAATTTGTAGTCTCCTTGGCGAGCGGTTGAAATCAATCGGCGGGGACGATGAAAAAAGAGCGCCTCCTGCGATCGATCCAACTTTGCATTGGGTTCGGCAAACAAGGGAGCAATGCTAACTCCATCAATCTCGCTGCTCAAAGCGTCCGGCTGCCCGCCCGCCAGATCCTGGAACGTGGTAAGAAAATCATATCCCACTACCGGAACATGACTTAGCGATCCAGGTTCGATCCCGGGGCCACGTGCCAAAAATGGAACTCGAATCCCGCCCTCCAGCAGAGAGTGTTTTGCTCCTGTCAGGGGAAAATTGGGCGGCAGCTGGCCGCCGTCTTCCTTCCCTCCGGGAACGGTTCCGCGGCCTCCGTTGTCTGCGGTAAAGAACACGTAAGTCTCTCCGTCGAGATCCAGTTCTTCGATCGCGTCCAATAGCCGCCCCACTCCCTGATCCAATTCTTCCATCATCGCCGCCCACGCCTTGGTGTAGGCTCGGTCCGGAGTTCCTTTCTCGAGGTATTGCACCAACGTATCTTCTGACGTTACCACCGTAAGATGCTGTGCCTTGTAACTTGCCTGCACGTAAAACGGCTTATCGGCTTCCGCCTGCTCTTTCATGAATGCGATCGCCCGATCCGTCATCGAGCGTGTGAGTTTCGGGTCGTCATTGTCGATGAAATGAGGTGGCCCGTCTTCATGACCACCCTTGATCCCGAGCGTATTCGGCATTCCGCCGGTTCCGTTTCCAGTCATTCCATCGCTTGCATCATACCCGCATTCCTCAGGCGTACTGATCATGTGTTCTCCCCACTTTCCAAAGTGAGCACAGCGATACTCACCATTCGCTGCTTTTAGGGCTTTTGGAATCGTGAGATGCTCCGCCGGGATCCATTTTGGGCTTTGAAACTCAGTCCCGCTTCGCGCCGCACTGGTTCCACAGAGAATACTTCGCCGGGTTGGAGTGCATAGCGGAGCTGGTGAGTAGCCGCTCGTGAAACGCATTCCCTCATCCATCAGGCGCACCAGGTTCGGCGTCTCGAGGTATCCGGAAAAGGACTCCGGTGTTCTCGGGTCCATCTCTTTGGATACCTGGCTCCATCCATGGTCATCGGTGAGAATGAGGAGGATGTTGGGCGCTCCGGAACAGGGCAACACCAAAGTGAGGAAGAGAAGGAGGGGCAGTTTCACGGATACTAAACGCCGGAGCTTTCCCCGTTCTTTCAATTCCTCCAGCGCCATTCCCGGCATAGCGCCAGTGGAAGATCAAACGGACAGAGAAGGTTATCTTTGCATTGGCCCTCTAGCAAAACCGTGGGTAAGAATTCTATTTTGTTAGGTTCGGTCCCGGAAACCGACTTGAGTCGTAGCGTTTTCACATTTCGGTGAATTTCGTGACTCGTTCACAAACCAGGAATCACAGGTTCGATCGGCTAGCCGGTTACGTTTTTTTGGATCTTTTTACACGCGTTTTTAACCATGGCCACCACTTCGCTCACAGAAGGCTCGCTGCCCAAGCACATTCGAAACATCGCTTTACCCCTGAGTGTCGGTTTTTTCTTCAACACCATGTACAATGTGGTGGA
>JBCDHN010000233.1:0-5704 GCA_038749915.1 Verrucomicrobiota bacterium
AAGGTGACGACGGAGACTCTTGAACAAGTCAGTCCGGAAGAGCGCATCGCCTGGACCTTGAAGCATTTCCCGAACCAGGCCGTCGTTTCCTCCAGCTTTGGCGCGCAATCAGCCGTGAGTTTGCACATGGCAACGCAGTTGAAGCCGGACATTCCGGTAGTTTTGATCGATACCGGCTATCTGTTTCCCGAAACTTACGATTTCATCGATCAGCTGAAAGAGCGGCTCGACCTCAATCTCCAAGTCTATGCTCCCAAGATGAGTCCGGCCTGGCAGGAGCGGCGCTACGGAAAACTCTGGGAACAAGGCCTTGATGGGATCGAGCGCTACAATGCCCTGAACAAGGTCGAGCCCATGGATCGCGCGATTCGGGACCTCAAGGCGAAGGCCTGGATTTCCGGCGTTCGGCGCGATCAAAGCGACAATCGAGGGCAAATGGATGTGCTTGGAGTGAAGAACGGAACCCTCCGAGTTCACCCAATCATAGATTGGAATGACAAAAATATTTACGATTATCTAAAAAAGCACGATCTTCCATACCATCCGCTCTGGGAACAAGGGTATGTTTCAATTGGTGATTGGCATACTTCCCACAAGCTGACCGATCTGCAGGATCCCAATGATGCTCGTTTTTTCGGGCTGAAGCGGGAGTGCGGATTGCATGAAGACACCGAGACCGCTGCTGAAGCAGGCGATTACATGATTTAACAACATGGCTGCTGGAGAACACATTCATCCCGTTTTTGACCGTATGATCGGCCGCGATGCCAAACAGGCTCGCCTGGGCCAACGGGGAACCGTGGTTTGGCTCTAAGGGCTTTCGGGCTCGGGGAAGTCGACCCTCGCCATCGCGTTGGAACAGAAACTTGCCGAAGAAGGCTTTTTTACCCAGATCCTCGATGGCGACAATATCCGGACGGGGCTCAACGGGAATCTGGGCTTCAGCGACGACGACCGGAAGGAAAACATCCGCCGCATTGCCGAGGTGGCGAAGCTTTTTGCCGAAGCCGGTATCGTCACCATCACCTCCTTCATCACGCCGAAGATCGAATTGCGTGAATCTGCCCGGCAGATCGTGGGCGCGGACGATTTCCTCGAAGTTTACGTTCGGGCCAGCTTCGAAACCTGCGCCGAACGGGATCCCAAAGGCCTGTACGCCAAGGTCAAAGCTGGTGAGGTGAAGCAATTCACCGGAAAAGATTCGTCGTTCGAAGAGCCGGACCATCCGGACCTCTTCATCGACACCGAAAATGCCTCCATTGAAGAATCGCTGAACCAACTTCTCGAAGTGGTTCGCACCCGAATCCAACAGACAACCTAAGATAGATATGCACGGATACACCGTCACCCATCTAAAACAGCTCGAAGCCGAAGCCATATTTGTGCTTCGTGAAACCGCAGCACAATTTGAGAAACCTGCTTTGCTCTTCAGCGGAGGCAAGGACTCAATCGTCATGGCTCACCTTGCGAGGAAGGCCTTTCACCCCGCACGACTCCCCTTTCCGTTGGTCCATGTAGATACTGGGCACAACTTCGAGGAGACGATGGACTACCGCGACAAGTTCGTGGAGGAAATTGGAGCACGCCTCGTTGTTGGAAGCGTCCAGAAGTCGATCGATGAAGGCAAAGTGGCCGAAGAAAAAGGGCCGAATGCGAGCCGGAACCGCCTCCAGATCACGACCTTGCTCGATACTCTGGAGGAACACGAATACGACGCCGCGCTTGGTGGAGGTCGTCGTGACGAAGAGAAAGCCCGCGCCAAAGAGCGTTTCTTTTCCCACCGCGATGACTTCGGTCAATGGGACCCCAAGAACCAGCGTCCGGAATTGTGGAACGTGTTTAACGGCCGTCATGAGCATGGCGAGCATTTCCGCGTCTTTCCGCTCAGTAACTGGACGGAGATGGACGTGTGGCAATACATCAAGCTGGAGGAGATTCCCCTCCCTTCGCTCTACTTTGCCCATGAGCGCCCGGTTGTGGCGCGGGGTGGGACCTACCTCGCCTTGACGGATTTCATCACGGTGGGCGATGATGAGGCGGTCGAAATCAAGCAAATTCGATTCCGCACGATTGGAGACGCCACCTGCACCGGGGCCGTCGAATCCGATGCCGATTCGGTCGACAAGATCATTGACGAAGTCGCTGCGGCTCGCCAAACCGAACGGGGAACCCGTGCCGACGATAAGCGTTCTGAAACCGCCATGGAGGATCGTAAGAAAGAAGGATACTTCTAGGCCGCATGCATTTTCTCAACACCGAATTTGAACCTTTTTTTACCAAAGACATGAGCGAAGAAACCAAAGGCTATCTCGATATGGACCTGCTGCGATTTACGACAGCGGGAAGTGTGGATGACGGCAAGTCTACCCTGATTGGTCGTCTCCTTTACGATTCGAAGGCCATCTTTGAAGATCAGCTTGAAGCTGTCGAACGCGTTTCCCAAAACCGGGGTGACGAGAACATGGACCTGGCGCTGTTGACCGACGGTCTCCGGGCCGAGCGCGAACAGGGCATTACGATTGACGTCGCCTATCGCTATTTCGCGACCCCAAAGCGGAAGTTCATCATCGCTGATACACCCGGCCATATTCAATACACTCGAAACATGGTCACCGGGGCATCGACCGCAGATCTTGCGATCGTTCTGGTCGATGCGCGGAAAGGCGTAATTGAGCAGACCTGCCGTCATGCCTTCATCGCCAGCCTACTGCGCATCCAGCACGTGGTTGTTGCCGTCAACAAAATGGATCTTGTTGATTACGAGCAAGAACCCTTTGAGAAGATCAAAGAAGAATTCGAGGACTTCGCGTCCCGATTGGAGAATCTGGTTGAGGTCACCTTCATCCCCATCAGTGCGCTAAAGGGAGACAACGTGGTCGATAAATCCGATAAAATGCCCTGGTATCAGGGACCGCCTCTTCTCTACCATCTGGAAACGGTTTACATTGGAGCGAACGAAAACCACGTTGATGCTCGCTTCCCGGTCCAGTGGGTGATTCGCCCACAGAGTGACCAGTTTCACGACTTTCGCGGCTATGGTGGCCGGGTTGCTGGCGGCGTCTTCAAGCCGGGTGACGAGGTCACGGTTTTACCTTCCGGATTCAATTCAAAGGTGAAGTCGGTCGAGTCCTTTGAAGATCAGCTCGAAGAAGCCTATGCGCCTTTATCGGTCACGATGACGCTCGAGGACGAGATTGACATCAGCCGCGGTGATATGATCGCCAAGCCGAACAATCAGCCGGAAGTTTCTCAGGATATTGATGCCATGATCTGCTGGTTCAGTGAAGCCAAGAAGCTTCAGCGGCGCGGCAAATACGTGCTCCGCCACACCACCAAAGAGGTCAAGGCAATCGTCAAGGATGTTCGTTATAAGGTGAACATCAATAATCTGCACAAAATCGAAGACGATCTCGAGTTCACGCTCAACGACATTGGGCGCATCTCGATCCGAACTTCTGCTCCCCTGTTCTACGACCGTTATCGGCGCAATCGAAACACGGGAAGCTTTATCCTGATCGATGAGGGAACCAATGAAACGGTTGCCGCAGGAATGATTATCTAGTCCGTGAAATCCACGTTTCGCGTTGGGGACGGCTGCCTGCAAGTTCGCGGGCTAGCCGTCCACTTTCACGCGATCTACGACGACGAGGGAGTCTACCTCATCGATGGTGGATTTTTGGGGGCCGTTTCGCGATTGGAATCCGCGTTGGCCGGGATCGATCGGCAATTCTCCGACGTGCGAGCGATTCTGCTCACCCACGGGCATCTCGATCACACCTTCAACGTCGCTGAACTTCAGCGGCGGACCAAGGCTCCCGTCTGGGCACCGAAGCAAGACGCTGCTCATGTTGCCGGAACCTATCCGTATCGCGGACTTTCCCGAATCTGTGGGACGATGGAGAAAGCTGCGGGCTTGCTTCTCAGATTCGATCCCCCAGCGGTCGACCATTGGTTTGAGCCGGGTGACGAGCTGCCGTTCTGGGGTGGGCTGAGAGTGATTGGTCTGCCCGGTCACACGATTGGCCACTGCGGATTCTATTCCGAACCGAGACGATTGCTCTTTTCCGCCGACTTGTTTTCGAACTACTGGGGACCGGCTCGCAAACCTCCACCATGGTTCAATGCTCATCCTGAAATGATCGACGAGAGCCTACGCGAAGCGATGGAGCTGGATCCTGCGGGCGTCCTTCCCAATCACTCCCGGCGCCAATTGCCGGAAGCCCATCTCGAATCGTTGAAAAGTCTGGCGAAACGAAGACACTTGTGATGGCGTTCGCCATTATGGTGATTGGCATCATTTCGCCAGCAAAGGTTAGCTTAATCGTCGCAGCCACTCTTTGAAAAAGGGATTGATGAATAAGATGGGATGGCCTTTTTCCCATCGAATCCATCCTTCCGAAGCAAATCGTTTGAGTGCGGTGCGAACGCTTGAAGCATTACGATGTTGGATTTTTTCCAGGAATTGCTGGCTGGTGGGGTGGGGATCATCTTCGCTAGCCAGGCCTTTGAGAACTTTGAGTTGTAAAGCGGTGGATTGCGCAACAATGGATTGGTAGTTGTCGATTTCCATTTGGAAGATCCACTCGATCGCGGTCTCAATTTGGTTGTCAGTGATCGAGTCACCTTTGGAGGTGGTGTTCCAGACTGCGGCACAGAGTCGCTGAGTGTTCTGGGGATGGTTTGCGACAATGTCAGAAACGGCATCCCAAAAGCTGGATTGCACTTTCCGATCACCTTCCTCAAATCGATTGGCAAGGAATCGATGAAACCGTTCCGGAGGCTCGATCCCCCGGACGACGATTCGCTCGGCAAATTGAAACAGTGGGCTCTGCGGAAGTTGGAATATTTCGTGCATTTGGTGCTGAACACTTCCAGCGAATACAAATCGCAAGTGGGGCCGATCTTGAATCGCCGTGCGAAGGTGTTTGATGAATTCACTTTTGTTCTGCTGATCAAAATCTTGAACGGCTTGAAACTCGTCGAAGAAAAACAAGTGAGGTTTCTTGGTCTTGGCAGCCCACGAGTCCGCCTCCTGGAAAAAGCGACTGAGGGAAAGCTTACCCTGGGCAGTGGTTTCCCGCGCAAGCTCCACCTGCAAACCGGCGACAGCGTAGCGAACGCCAAGTTGGCTCAGGATTTCCAGGATTTTTTGGAAGTGACCTTTTTGCAACCCTTGTTCATTGGCCCATGATTCGATCAATGCAGCTTCCGCTTCCTGCGCTGTCTTGTAGGGCAGAAAATCGACTTTTATGGAACGTTTGGGAAAGGATTTTCCGGCAACATGGGAAATGAGAGATGTCTTTCCATGCCTCCTGGGACCATCCACATAAACTGCCTGGCCCGCCAGCAGGTGGTCTTGGAGCTGTTTTTCGAGGTTTGGTCGTGGACAGTAGGACGAAGCACGGACGACGCGACCGATGACAAACGGGTTCATGATGGAAAGTAGAATAATGCCATTTAAAATAATGCCAACTTGCATAATGGTTAATTGCATTATTTTGGTTGGCATCATGAATGTTGCGCTGCCGAAGATCGAGGAAAATTCAATCTTTAGAAAATTCCGACAGCAACGTTCGTGAAGTGTGTTACAAATTGCGTTTTTGCACCTGTTATAGACAAGTCTTCATTTATCAGGAAGATGGCCGTTGGCAATATTTTTCAGTGGTGCTGTGCAGCACACAGAAGGTAGTTTGGCCTACCAAAC
>JBCDHN010000234.1:0-5664 GCA_038749915.1 Verrucomicrobiota bacterium
GGCATCGCCTTCAAAGAAGACCTTGTTAATGTGCTGCGCATTCTTTTCTGCGATCTTCAACAAGGCATCTTTGCCCGTGGTTTCGTAATAGGCCACCGCGGCTTCGTAGAGATGACCCATATTATAGAGCTCATGACTATGAACGATGAATGAGTAGGGGCGTTGCCTCATCATGTTTTTGGCCGCACCGACTTTGGTGGTATGGGAAGGATAAAGATATCCATTCGGTTCCTGCGCCGCGCCAATTACGGAGATGATTTCGTCCATCTTCTTCTCCAACCGAGGATTTCGCTCGAGCTGGAGCAAATAGGCGGCTCCTTCCATGACCTTGTAGAGATCGGAGTCAATGAATCGATGGGCGCGATGATCTTCGACCTTCTTACCTTTCAGGTAGTCTGCAGCTGCACGGAGGTGCGCGACTCCGGGCTCGGTCCGCTCAAAGGCCCATGGCACCAGAGTCTCTCGCTGGGTGATCATTCGCGGGCGCCAGAAATCGCTCGTCATTTCGACGTCGTTGTAGGAGACGGGCAACAGGGGATATTCAGCCGTAATTCCGGCCACTGGACACAGCGGTGCCACGATTGCTGCGAGCGTCGCAAGAAGGGAATTTTTCATGTTAGGGGTTGGTTAGGGGACTCGCTACTCGGCTTCGACGAGCACTCGGACTTGATCGATCTGGCCTGGGTTTTCCTGAAACTCGACAAAGAGTGTGCGCCGATCCGCCGCCAGGATCAGACTGTCGAATCCTGGACGCTCATCGCCGTCCGGGCGAGGCTCGATGGTTCGGGCACTGGGATACTCAGCGTCTGGGATTCCGAAGATGGCTTCCGACTCCTTCAGGAGCCGATCCACAGTGATGACTCCAGCGATGGGTTTCGCGAAGGTAATCTGTCCGCGAACACTTCTTCTGCGGTTGGGATTTTTTCCTTCGGGATAGGCGTTCAGCTGAAGGAGGTAACTTGTCAAACGCTGGTCGGCCGAGAGGGATGGTTTGTCGCGATAAAGCGACTTGGCATACTCTCCCGGATCCATCATGTCGACGCGGAAGGATTTCTCTGCGTTGAAACTCCGGCGCTCGGGGAATACGATAATGTGTTCGTTGTCTTCATAATTACCCGGGTGGAAATCCGGACCAGGCGAGACAAAACGAAGGGAGCCGGTTGTTTGGAGGACTCCGAAATTCACAGGCCATGCGTTTTCGAAACGGGAGGTCTCGTAGGCCACGGAATCGATCGTATCAGATTCTTCCCTCGCCCGGATCGCCTCGCCTTCACGCAAGAGTTGAGGGTTGGCACCCGTCTGATCGGAGACCTCTACTTCCCCCTCGAAGACACAGACATCAGTAAATCCATCCTGGCTGACGGAGACGCCGAAGGACGTGCCAAGATCAACGACATGGGCAGCAACCGTATCAATAACAAAACCAACGGCCGATCCCGGAATGGTTGCGGTGACTACGCCATGATGCAGGACCACGCGCTTGCGGTTTACCACCTCAAGCTCAGCCGGTCCTTCAATCGTAACCAACGCACCATTCAGAAAGTCCAGCCTGACGAGGCCTCGGGAAACCGCGAGTCGCCCGGAATTCACCGACTCCCCGATGGTGTAGGCACTTCCCGAATCACGATAAGCGCCCACGACCTGAGCAATCACGGCCGACGGCTTTTGAGACTGCAATGACAGGGCAATGAGCCCGGCAATCAGCGTAACACTTGCGGCAATCGCCAGACCGGTTCGGAGTCGGGGGCGAGCGACATTTGCGAAGGGCACAATGGATGCAGTAGATGAAGGTTCCTCGCTGGACGAAAACCGGCGTCGCAACGCGGCGTGGAGATTGGTGGCGTTGAGATAATAGTCTCGCGCTTCTGAGTCATGGAGCAGGCGCTTCTCAAGGGCGCTCGATTCTTCGTCAGTCGCGGTTTCGTTGAGGGATTTGTCAATCCAGTCCTGCAATTCTTCGTCAATCATCCAAATACCTCCTCAGTTCCAATTTGGCGCTCGATGCACTTCTGCAATTGGCGACGAACGCGGTTCAGCCTCTTGTAGATTTTGTTGGCGGTCTCTCCCGCCTCTTCAGCAAAGGAACGGATCGTCGCTCCCTCGGAGTAACAGGCCGAGACCATCTCGTGATCGGTGGAAGGAAGCTTCTCCACGCAGTAGTCCAGCGCACGGCGACGGGCGTCGAGATTCTCTGCGCGCTCCTCCGTTCGTTCGGCTAACAAGGCAACCAACTTCTCGCCAAAAACATGCCGATCTCTGCGCATTTTGGTGAGGTGATTTAACGCGGTGTTTTTCGCCACCTGAAACGCCCAATTCCGGAACTGGGTTCCCGGTTCGTATTGGTCGAAACAACGCCACATGGTCATGCTGGCGCGCTGAACAACGTCTTCCGCATCCGCCGTATTTTTTATCATGGCGAGGACGAACGAAAAAATCGCGGGTTCGTGCCGAACATACAGAGCAACGAATTCTTCGTGACGAGCTGGATCTGGAGATTGGGTTTCCAAAAATGGGATGGTTCACAGACTAAGTTCTGTTGGCTGGAAAATTGGCCGTCTTTTTTCAACTTTTTTTTTGTGGCCACGACACCATTGGAACGGAATTCACCTCCGTTTCCGGGGCTCAAAATTGGGACCTGGAGAATGACATGGGCAAAAACTCGGAGTAGGGAGCATCAAGAATGAAATCCCCAACGCGATTGATCTACCGGCTGCTGTTTTCCCTGTGTTTGCCTGCCGTCTGCCCCTTAACCTATGGCCAGGCTGAAGACCGCAAGCCGAACTTCCTGATCATCATTGGCGATGATGTCGGCTACGATGCCTTTGGTTGTACGGGGGCAAAGTATGCGCGGACCCCGAATGTTGATCAACTCGCAGCCCAGGGGCTTGTGCTCGATCGGTTTTACGGGACGGTTTCACAGTGTGCTCCGATTCGGGCTGAACTCTACACGGGGCTCTTTCCAGTGAACAACGGCAAGCTGGCGAACGCCAAATCGATTCCGAAAGCCGGAGTGAAGAGCATTGTCGATCATCTCGAGCCGCTCGGATACGATGTCGGATTGTCAGGAAAGTCTCACTTCAGCAAAGGAGGGAAGTTCAAAAAAATCGCGGGATTCCCGCCCGGAGCCAACAGTTCCATTGCGGAGTATTCTGTCGAAGGCTTGAAGAAGTTTATCGAAAGCGCCCAATCCGGAGATCGGGGCTTTTGTGCGGTGATTGGGTCGATCCATGCGCATCATCCCTGGGATCTCGGAGAGGCCGGAAATTATGATCAGCCCACGTTGGATCTGCCGGATCATTGGGTGGATACCCCAGGTGCGCGGGAAGCGTTGGCCCGCCATGCGGCCGAGGTTGAGGAACTCGATCGCCAAGTCGGAGCAGTCACCGCTCTCCTGGACGAAATGAAAGTTGCTGACAACACAGTTGTCATCTTCCTCAGCGAACAGGGAATCGCGATGCCCCGGGCAAAATGGAGTGTCTATGATCATGGAAATCGCAGCCTGTGTATTATGCGCTGGCCGGATAAGATCGAAGCCCGAAGAACTTTGGCTCTTGGTCAATACTGCGACATCGTTCCAACCCTGGTGGATCTGGGAGGGGGAGAGGATCCCGGTTTGGATGGATTCAGTCTTCGTCCTCTTTTTGATGGATCCAGTGATCAGCATCGAGAGTTTGTCTATCTCTACAACGTGCATCCCACCTGGCAGCGCGCCATTATTCGCGACAACTGGAAGCTCGTTTGGAGTCCGGAGGAAGGCCGGGAACACATTTGGAACAACTTTACTTCGAAGAGCAAGTTCTTCTCCATTCCGTGGGCAGAATGGAAAGCTCTGGCGGAAGCTGATCAACAGGCAGCTCGGAAAGTCGAACACGTGATTCACCCAAAGACCTACGAACTGTATCGCATCGACGAGGATTTCTACGAGACGAACAACCTTGCCACCAATCCCGAACATCAGGAACGAGTCGAGCAACTGACAGCTGATTTGGAAGCTTTCATGAAAGAGCTGGGGGATCCTCTTTACGATCCAGAATCGGCGAAACAGTCAAAACCCAAGAAGAAGTCGCAATGACCTGATCTTCCATCTGGACTGCTTGAGAAAGGGGTTAGGAAGCTCCTAACGCGACTACCAAAAAGTCGGAAACCAGCTTTCGCAACTCCTCCACCTCCTTGGCCTGCAACTTGAACCCACGGACTGCTTGAGTCAGAAGATGTGCCAAGTCCGCGTTTCCGAGCTGATCCGATACCGGCATTTCTCCCATCATCAGGGCACATTCCTTCTCGAACTGGGCATAACCGGATTCCATGGTCTGGTCGGCGAAGGCGAATGTGCCGTCTTGAAAGTCACTTGCCCCAGGTGACGAGTTGATCAACTCAAACGGTTTGATGATCCAAATTTCGATCGCCCGGAAAAGCTTATCCTGAATGGATCCCTCGCCCATTCGGATTTCCTTTGTTTGTGCGAGGAATTCCTCATGCCGCATCTCAACCAGCGCCTTGAAGATTTCTTCCTTGTTGGGAAACGCCTGATAGAGCGTTGGGCGAGAGACGCCAAGCTCCTTCGCGATATCGACGAGGGTCACTTTTTGGAACCCATAGTGAAGGAATAGTTGCTGGGAAACATCGAGGATCTGGCGCTGTCGTTCATTTTTCACGCGTTTTACATTTGACGATATGTGTAAATCTGTCAATTGTGTTTACACAATTCACAAAATGTAAAATTGTAATCACCATCCTCATCAATCAATCATGAACAAAACCGCACTCATCACAGGCGCCTCCAGTGGCATCGGAAAAGAATTCGCCCGAATCCATGCTGAAAAGGGTGGAGACATGGTAATCGTTGCTCGCAGCGAAGATAAACTGAGAGCTCTCAAGCACGAGCTAGAGGAAAAACACTCCGTCAAAGTCCAGGTGATCTCGAAAGATCTGACCAAGCCGGGTGCTGCTCAAGAGATCCGTGATGCGGTTAAGGCAGAAGGGATCGAAATCGAATTTTTGATCAACAACGCTGGTTTTGGTGGCCACGGAAAATTTCACGAGCGGGCTTGGGAGGACGATCTGGCGATGATCCAACTGAATATGGTGACGCTCACTGAGCTGTGCCGCTTGTTTCTTCCAGATTTTATCACGCGCAATCGTGGCCGCATTCTGAACGTGTCATCGACCGCGAGCCTACCGCCTGGAGGCCCGCTCCAATCGGTCTACTTTGCCACGAAGCATTATGTGACGGCCCTCAGCAATGGGATCGCAGGTGAGCTTTTCGACACCAACGTCACCGTCACCGCGTTGTTGCCTGGAGCCACAGAAACGGAATTCGCGACAGCCGCAGGAGTTGGAGACACCGACATGTTCTCGAAGATGGCTACCGCCCGTTCCGTGGCACACGACGGTTACAAAGGAATGATGGCCGGAAAACTGGACGTTGTCTCCGGTCTTACCGGTCCCCAAAAAATGATGATGGCCAGCATCCCCTTCACGCCGAAAAAGATGCTGCTCAATGAGATTCGCAAGATGCAGGAGGTAAAAAGCTAGACGATTCGAAGCGGAAGTTCAGTTCGTTCGTCAATCTCGCGAAATGTGATTCACAATGCGGTTTGAGGAAGCGAGCCACTGGTCGGAATTGAACCGACGACCTACGCATTACGAATGCGTTGCTCTACC
>JBCDHN010000235.1:0-5658 GCA_038749915.1 Verrucomicrobiota bacterium
ACCGCCGACGGGAAGAACCTCTACCGCATCGCTCAAGGATTCTGGAATCCCTTTGGTGTTTGCGTTCGAGATGATGGGGAAATTTTTGCGGCCGAGAATGATCCCGGAGCACGTCCTCCGTGTCGCTTAATTCACGTGGTGGAAGGCGGTGACTATGGTTATCAGCGGCGTTATGGACGTTCTCCTTTTCATCCTTTCGTGGCCTGGAACGGTGAGCTGCGGGGAACCCTTCCCATGATTCACGCGACCGGAGAAGCGCCCTGCGCGATCCTGCCCCTTGGAGGTGGCGTCATGGTGCCATCCTGGAGCGACAACCGGATCGACTTTTTCCCCCTCGAACCGATGGGAGCCAGCTACACCTCCAAGCGTATAGAACTGGTTCGCGGGAGTACTCACTTCCGCCCGACTTGCTTCGCCGAGGCGGAAGATGGCTCGTTTTACTTCACCGATTGGGTTTTTACGGCTTATACCCTCCACCAACGCGGTCGACTCTGGAAACTGGAGATCGATCGAAAATCTGAGTGGCTGAAACCGGCAAAGCCGGCCAAGGCAGAAGGTGGAATGATTCTGGCCCAGGAGCTACGAAACGGGGCCCCTGCAAAAAGTCTGACTGACGTACTCAGCCTGGCCCGTTCGGAGGATCCGTTTCTTGCCCGAGCAGCCTTGATGGAATTGGCGCGTCGCTCAGAACTTCACGATCTCAACTGGGTTTCACAGTTGGGCGAAGCTGATCGAATCAACGCCGTTCTTGCCGCGAAGCTGAGCGACGTTGATCGATCGACCTGGGTCAGAACCGCGCTGGCAGACTCCAGCGACGATGTCCGGTTCGAAGCATTGCGCTGGATCGCTGATGAAGACCTCAGCGCCTTTCGATCCGACATCGACGAGATCTTCCTCGAAGACTCCCTCGATTACCAATTGTTCGAGGCCTGTCTCGCCGCTGCCAACACTCTCGATGGGAATCCAAGAGCTGGTGTTGCTGATGCGAAGATGTTGATGGAACGCATTCGCGACCGGAACATCACCGCTCAGGTTCGCGCGTATGCGTTGCGGCTCTTCCCCGCCAAGGAAAAAAGTCTCAAACTCCCGATGCTCGAAGAGTTGATAGCGTTAGGGCATGAGCCGCTGACGTTCGAGGCGATCCGGAGCTTGAATGCCAAAAATTCGAAGGAAGCACGCTCCATTCTCGCAACCCTCGCGATTGATAAAACGCTGTCGGTCCGCAACCGAGCTGAAGCAGTTCTTGGCCTGGCCGCTGATCCCAGCTCTCACAGTGGTCTCTTGGCGAAATTGCAGAAGTCGCAACACGTCACGATTCGTGACGAAGCTCGAAGAGCGTCTCCCAATATGCCCGTTAAATTCGCGGGAATCCCACCGTTCACCGACACGGTGGCCTGGCAGAATCGCATCGACTCCGCACCGGGAAAAGCTGATCTCGAGACTGGTCGCCGTCTTTTCTTTCACCCACGCCTGACACGTTGCCACACCTGTCATCGGCATTCGGGAAGAGGTGCAGTGGTTGGACCCGACCTGAGCGCCGTCGCCGATCGAAGCGACCCGACCTGGCTCCTGCAGTCCATTCTCGAACCCAGTCGCGAAGTCGCTCCTCAATATTATCCCTGGCAGCTCGGCCTCACGGACGGAACCACCTTCACCGGTATCGCCCTTCGTCAGGGCGGAAACAGCGGCAAAGAGTTTTACCGCGACATCACCGGTGCCGAGCAAAGTTTCGTCAAAGCCGATATCGACCACCGACAGGAGTTGCAGACCTCTCTCATGCCCGGCGGCCTCATCCTCGCACTCAGTCCCGCTGAATTGCGCGACCTCGTGGCATTTTTGTCCGAGTAGTCACGTATCGATTCTGGTCTGGTTAGGATTGGATCTGAAGGCGTAATGAGTTGCGAACTGTAAAACCTTCCATCTCGGCCTTCTTGTTATCATTGCTCACTTACTCTTGAAAACGAAACTTCTCCGACGAGAAAATTCCGAGGCAGACACGGGCCCAGGCGTCGCGATCCGAGAGATTTTCACTCGTTCGTAAGTGATTGAGATAAGCGACAGTCTTACCGATCGTGCTCGTCCTAGAGCTCTTGCCCAACGCGATGCGAAAGGCCGCAGTAGCGCGTTCTTCGTCATTGAGTGCGGTCATCGCGAGAAGCCGGTCGGCAAATTGTTCGGCATAGTGCTTCGGTAGCGAATTGTTGAGCCAAAAGAGGGCTTGCGCAGGCGTTTCTGACTTTGAACGTTCGCTCATGGGGACGCCGGATTCGTCAAAGCCGAACAATGGAAACATCTTGCGAATCTCCAATCCTAAGCCGAGCGGAGATCGACCGGAAGTGAGGATGTAGAGCGCGCGATCTTTCGAGAGGTCGAAATCGAGTTGCGATCCCGATGGCTGACGTGGCAGGACACCCGAGGCAACGAGCATGGAGTCGTAGATCACTTCCGCCTCAAGACGATGGCGGGGAAACTGCCAATGGAACTGATTGTCGGGATCCACCAGGGCGTTGCGTTCTTCGCGCTGACTACTGAGACGATAGGTCGCGCTGGTGGTAATGAGTCGATGAAGCTTCTTCATCGACCAGCCGTCCTCCACAAATTGAAACGCCAGCCAGTCGAGCAATTCCGGATGAGATGGTTCGGCTCCCAGCAATCCAAACTCGGAAGTGGTCGTGACGATGCCGCGCCCGAAATGCCAGTGCCAGACGCGGTTTACGAGCACCCGTGCCGTTAGTGGATTTTTCGGATGGGTGAACCAGGCAGCGAGCTCTTGGCGCCCACTTTCCGAGCTGGGAATCGGTAGTGTTCCCACTCCGCCTAACGAGGGAACTCCGCGAGGAACGAGGGCTTCCTCGGTTTGATAGACCTGGCCGCCAATGTGAACGGGAAGATCTTGCGGTTGATCTTCGGAGACGGCGAGGGCGATGACCTGATCCTGCAAGACTCCGCGCAGTTCATGAATTTGCCGATCAAGTTCTTCCAATTGGCTGGGTCGCGCAATTAGCTGCTCCGTCTCGGCAATGGTTGGAGGCCACGAATCCGGATGAGTGTGTCGAAACTCCAAAATCGTGGGATCCAGATCCGGGCTTGCTGATCCCGGGCGTTCTCCAGACCGAACCAGCATCAGGCGATCCATTTTCGGGAACCACTCATGGCGCTGAGCGAGAAAGCGAATCAGATTCTTTCCACGGTGAAGCTGATAGCTTCCGGCAGACTTCCAAGCTTGGTGCGCTTCCTCCCATCCTCCGGTCGACCCATAAATCGCTGCTTCGCCCTTCAATTTACCGTTGATCTCAACATTGGTCGAAACCGGCTCCGCCGCCGCATACCTCACGAACAGCTCATATTCTCCCGCCTCCGGCACTTCGACGTAATACTTGGCCCACTGATCCTGGCGCTTCCGCGTTCCGATATATTGACCGTCGTCATTCGGAAATTCACGGAGATTGCGTTGGCCGGCATATTCCTCAGCTTCAAAAGAAACCCTGATGGGTTCATGGAAGCCAGCCAGCGCTTCCTGATAGCCGGACTCAAGCAATGACACCCCCATCAAGAGCCTTTCACGTTGCTCTTTCAAATAATTCCAACGGTCTTCCATGCGCTCGGCGAGCTGTTGTCTGATAGCGCCAGACTGGGCAATCCGATCCTCATTGCCCAACGGTTGCGTTAACCGCGGTCGACCATCGCGCCAAGCCTCTGAGAATCGGCTTGTGATCCGCGTGCTTCGAAAAATTCCGGCCAAGGCATAGTAGTCGCGAGTCGGGATCGGATCGAACTTGTGATCATGACAACGGGCACAGGCGAAATCGAGACCGAGAACCGCTTTCGTCAGCGTTGAGATTTGTTCGTCGATGATGTCGAGACGGAGCTTGTTCGGATCGGTGCATTCATCGAACCAGGGACCGATCGCCAGAAACGCCGGTGCAACTCTTTGATCGAGAGTCTGGATGGGATCCTCACTTTCAGGAAGGAGGTCTCCCGCGATCTGCTCGGTAAGAAACTGATCATACGGCTTATCCTGATTGAAGGCCCGGACGACATAATCGCGATACGGCGCCGCCAGATCAATTTGATCGATGCCGTCAACCTTGATGGTTCCCTGGATGTAACGAGCAACATCGAGCCAGTGTCTGCCCCAACGCTCACCGTAATGGGGCGAATCCAGCAGTCGATCGATCAAACGCTCATAGGCTTGGGGAGATGACTCTGTCAAAAACGCGTCCATCTCCTCGATCGTGGGCGGAAGCCCGATCAATCCGAGCGTGGCTCTCCGAATCAGCTCCTCGCGACTGGCCAACTTGACCGGCTTCAGATCCTCGAGTTCCAGCTTCGCCAAGATAAAACGGTCGATCTCATTCTCCGCCCAATTCCCGTCCTCTACGGCAGGCAAAACCGGCTTCGACAATGGCCGATACGCCCAATGCGATTCCGTTTCCTCGGCGCCCACAGAAAGGCACAGAAGAAAGAACAGCCAGATTCCTGGGGAAGTCCGAAATCGCATTCCCACAACTTGCCCCGAATGCAGGGCCGTCTCAAGCAGCTTCCGAAAGGAGATGACGGGGCACAAAAAGCCGAACCGAGCCCTGTCGAGGGCGAAGCAAAACGTGTTGCGCGGTGATACTTTGGGCGACATTCGGATCACTGAGAAGGTAGAGGAGTTCTTCGTCTTCCAAATCCCGTTGGGTGCCACTCTTCGCAAAATACTCGCGAATGTAATCATAGCGATGACAGGTGGTTTCGTAAATCTCGAGCGAGGCAACGGTCGAGCGCTTGTTTTGGAGCATGCGGTAATCATTGGTCGTCACAAGCACCTCGTCCGGCTTGGCCCAGCGCAGGGCATGACGTCGCGGACTGCGCTCGATCACGACCCGCTCATCGTTTTCGGTGCCGACCAAGGTCAAGAGGCCGGGTGCGATCAACTTGGTATCGCGCAACATTTTGAGCGCGTCCTCAAACCCTCTCGCTTCTTCCAATACCCGCCGCATGAGAAGCAGGACGGGATAGCCTGTTTTGCAGGAGGGCTCGCTACCCATCACCGCATTCAGGATCACGGCAAAGCCGTTGGCGGATTGACCGGTGACCACGCCGGTGAAACCAGGCCAACCCGCATTGGTAAAGGAAGCGCGCTCGTTGTTGCGATAATGAACCAGGCAACTGGATTGAGCCAATGCCCGCTCCGGAAACCAATCCATGTTTCGTGCAATGACCGGGCCATTTGGCGTGGGAATCGAAATCGTTGAGCATCCCAGCTGCATGATCATGAGGTCGTAGGAAATGTTGGCAATCGCCACTTTTCGCCAATCGTGTTCGATCAACTCGGCAAAGGCGCGGATTTCTCGATGAAAACGGCCTCCGGTGCGCATGCGCAGCAAATCGCCCATCACTTCCAACCCCGAAGGAATCTCCGAGATGATCTCGCTCAGGAGCATCCTCGATCCTGCGATCAGTGAAGGAGACAACCCTTGAAATCGGTCGCGGGCCGGGATGGCGAGGTCAACGATGGCTGAAGGGGATTCCACCCATGGTGTCTGCGAATGGGGCATTGGACTGCTGAATTAGACGTAAACGAACCAATTTGCCTAAAGGAGATTCCTCAGGCTCTGCCATTTCGTTGAGGCGAGCACTCCCAATGAAAATGGGTAAAAACTGGGAAATTCC
>JBCDHN010000236.1:0-5648 GCA_038749915.1 Verrucomicrobiota bacterium
CGCAGAACTCGCCCTCTGGTTCGGCGTATCCCGCAGCGATCTGCCCACCGTCTTCCCGAACATCAGCCGCTTTTACGATCCCAACTCGTCAGCGACTCCGGTCGGATTTCTTTAAGTCCATCCTTTGGCGCTGCCCGCTCGATTGGCCGAGTGGGCAGCGCACTTTCAACCTCGACGAATTTGAGGATGTGAACGTAGGTATCAATCGATGCCTCAATTCTTGCATCCAGACGTCGCGAAGTGGGTCAAGGCCGAGTTTGGTGAACTCACACCGGCACAACAGCTCTGCATTCCCAAAATCGTCGACCGGGAATCCGTGCTCCTCTCCTCCCCCACCGGAACCGGCAAAACGTTGGCTGGTTTTTTGGGAGTGATCGATCGACTCTACCGCGAGCAAGCTGAAAAGCGGCTGCGAGTGAACCAGATCCGCGCGGTCTATATCTCACCACTGCGCGCCCTGACCTACGATATTCGTAAGAATTTGCAGCTACCAATCGAAGGGCTGGACCTGACCGAAACCGTGCGAGTGGCATCGCGGACCGGAGATACTTCGCAACACGAACGCGCCAAACAACGGCGTCAGCCACCGCACATCTTTCTTACCACGCCAGAAAGCCTCGCAATTGTTCTTTGTCAGAAGCCCTATCGGGAGGCTCTTCGCTTTTGCGAAACAGTGATCATTGATGAGTTGCATGCCTTGGTGCCCAACAAACGGGGTAGCCACCTCATGCTTTCTCTGGAACGGTTGGAAGAGTTGACGGAAAAGCCGCTCTGCCGTGTTGGCCTTTCTGCGACGGTCGCTCCACTGCCCTTGGTGGGAGACTTTTTAACCGGAGGCCGGGGATGCCACGTCATTGAACCCGAGTTTGAACGCAAGAGCCTGGTCGAAGTGCTGACCCCACTTCGCAAAACCGCCTACCCTCCCAGTGGATGGACCGGCTCCCGGGTCATTCGAGACATCGCTCAGATCGTGGAACGGAACCGATCGACCATCATCTTTTGCAATACGCGATCCAGCACCGAGAACATCACGATGCGGTTGAAACAGGTTTTGCCGCATTGCGCTCACCAAATCGAGACTCATCACTCGAGCCTTGATCGCGACATGCGACTGGAAACCGAGGACCGCCTCAAGGATGGCGAACTTCGTGCGGTCGTCTGCTCGACCAGCCTTGAGCTCGGTATCGATGTGGGTTCGATCGACACCGTGATCATGATGTCAACGCCGAAGGGAATCTCACGCGCGTTGCAACGCATTGGCCGTAGTGGGCACTCCATCAAACAGATGAGCCACGGCGTTTTGGTTGCCACCAACATCAACGATCTCATCGAATGCGTGGTCTGCGCCGAAATGGTGAAGCAGAAGAAGCTGGATCCGGTTAGCCCACTCGAAAGCGGATACGATGTGATTGCGCAGCATGTGGTCGGCATGGCCATGAGCGATGGCGTTACCAAAGAGGGAGCCTGGGACACAATCCGAAAGAGTTGGCCTTTTCGAAATCTGGAGCGGGCGGAGTATGAACGAATTCTTCGATACCTGGAAGGCGGGGGAGAAACCCTGGAACAGCAGTATCGCGATACGTTCGGCAAAATCGTCGAGAAAGACGGAGTCTTCGAAACCACGAGCAAGAAGGTTGAGCGGGATTATCTTGTCAATATCGGCACGATTGCGGCGGAAGGGATGGTCAGCGTTTTGCTGGGCCACAAACGACTGGGCGGAGTTGAGGAAAGCTTTGTCAAAGGTCTGAAGATCGGGGACATCTTCGTGATCGCGGGACGCACGGTGAGGCTGGAACAGACCGGCGTGATGGAGATCAACGTTACGGCAGCCGACGGCCGCCAACCGACCATCCCAACCTGGAACGCCAACAAAATGCCTCTGGCCTCAGGCCTTGCCAAGGAAGTCACCCGCTTTCGCAGCGCCATGCATGAACAGCTCGAAAACAGGAACTCCTCTGACGATATTCTCGATTGGCTGGTCGAGACCTGGAATATCTCCACCCTGAATGCCGAAGCCGTCTTGGAGCATTGCCAAAACCAGAAGAAGCTCTCGGAGATCCCGCGGAGCGACTTTCTTCTCATCGAGCAATTCGTGGATGAGCAAAAAGATCCGGACCGGGTTCATTTTTTCTTCCACACCCTTATCGGTCGCGCCGCGAACGACGCCCTGTCCCGCATTATTGCCTACCGTTTGAAGCAAGCTGTTGGCGGCAATGCCATGGTGACGATCGACGACTACGGATTCCTCCTCAGCATCAAATCCTTTCAGACACTGGAACTCGAAGAATGGCGTGAGTTGTTTCATCCGGAACATGCGGAGAAAGACCTTCGCACCGCCCTTAAAACTTCTGAACTGGTGAAGTGGAACTTTCGTGGCGTCGCCCAGACCGGGCTGATGGTTCCGCGAAATATCCCAGGCCAGGAACGGCGGATCAAGCAGCTTCGCTGGAGCGCGGAAATCCTGTTTCGCGTGTTACACGAGCATGAGCCCCAGCATCCTTTGATCGAACAGGCGGTCCGGGAAGCGCTGCACACCTTCCTGGATACCCATCGTGCTTGCGAATTTCTGGACGAGGCTCAGAAGTTTGAATGGAAACAGATCATTGTTCCAGCGGTGACTCCGTTCAGCTTCGGGATCTATGTGAGCGGCATTCGCGAAGGAATGATGCTGGAAGACCCGGACGAGGCAATTGAGCGCCTGTTCTACCAAATGAATCAGAAGATCGCTGAGCTAAGCTAGCCCGGTTGGCTTCTCTTAGTATGCACGGCTGGAAGGCCAAACCGTTTCCCGCAAGGTCATCACGATAATCTTGAGGTCCAGCCAAGGGGTCCAGCTGCGGATATACTCAATATCCCAGCGCACACGGTTCAAGAGATCAGCAGGTTGCTTGATTTCTCCACGGCAGCCTTTGACCTGAGCCAAACCAGTAATGCCAGGCTTGGTGAACTGCCTCACCGGATAGTTCTTCGCCACTTCCTTAAAGGACTCATCATGACTGATGTAGTGGGGACGCGGCCCAACCACACTCATGTGACCGAGCAACACATTGATGAACTGCGGCAACTCATCGATGCTGACTTTGCGTAGGAAACCTCCACCGGGAAAGAGTCGAACATCATTCTTGGTCGCCTGAACTCCATCCTGATCATGAGCAACGGTCATGGTCCGGAACTTGAAGATCCGGAACCGTTGCCCATCCTTGCCCACCCGTTCCTGCCGGTAAAACAGCGGTCCGGGGGAGTGGATGCGATGGATAACGAAGACCAACAGGCTGGCCAGTGGCATCGTCACCGCCAAGGCGAACAGACTGACCGAAATGTCAATTCCTCTCTTGATCAGCTGATTTACGGGATCTTCCAAAGGCTCTGGAATCGAGACGTAGAAGTTGTTTCCGCCAAACTGGTAGAAGGCGTAATTCTCACCCAACCGATCGCGGACTCCATCGACCACCACAAATCGGATGGACTTGTATTCGCAATATTTGGCCAGGGAATCGAAGACGTCGTCGTATTCGTGATAGTTCACGACAGCCAAACCACTGACCTTGGCCTCATCACAAATGGCATCAATGTCTTCCAAGGAGCCGAGGCATGGAACCTTACCTTCCGCGCTGGCCTCGCCATCACCGATCTCGATATATCCGGCGAGGTCGATTCCAAGGAACTCTCCATTCGCAACTCGCTGCGCGAAGTTGTCAGCGTCCACCTGATTTGAAACCAAAAGGATGGACTGGATTTCCTTTCTCGACCTGGAAAAGCAGAAATTCGCCAACACGGGAAGCAGACGAAAATTGGAAATCGCAACCATGGCCGAGAACGAAACGCCAAGGGCAATGAGATACATCCGCGAAAGTATAGTGTCCTTGAGAAGGAACATCGCTCCCAAAAGGGCAAGGAATGGAAAGACGACCTGTCGTCGACTGAGAACAGCCATCACCCGCCATGGCATACAATAAACATTCTGGAGCCGAACCGGTCGCGTAAGAAATTCGACAACCATCGTAGCCACAAAAAGCACCATGTAACTAATATATTTGGTGAACGCGAAACCCTCGTAATAGATCCACGGTCGCAAGACAGCATAGGTGGCAAACATAAGCACCACCGCCATCATAATTTGAAGGATTACCAGCATCCTTGCAAGGCCCAGAGGTCGTTCCAACAACATAATTACGCTTAGTTTAAAAGTTAGCTACAACCCAGAAATCCCCCGTTGGTGTAGAGGTTGCCCCCCTGCAAGTTTCAACAGCGTCAATCTGGCTCCGTTTGACCGAGAGTTATAAATTTCATATCTATCATGCTCTCAGTTTTGATTTATTATAGCTTAACCCGCAAATCTGCAACTCAGTTTTTGAATTTTTGTAATTTCTCTACAAAGAATCACCACTCGACCTGTTTGTTTTATTGCATTTTTGACACAAAAAAGACATTTTTGTCACTTTTTAGACACTTGGAGTTCTTTTGATTCTTGGAAATGCACTGATCGTTCTGAAATTGCGTTTCTGAGAATTCTCGTCACCCCTGGATTTGCTGAAGATTCCTTCTCAGGATCTTGAAAATTAGTTAAGACATTTTAAGAACCTTCCTTTGACAGCAGAAGGGGTGAGGGTGCATTTGTTGGGAAATCATCTATGACTTCGGCCATCCTTCAGATCCTGAGTGACTGCGGCTGCACGGACGTTGAGAAAGTTCGCGATTTGGCTCGCTCCTCATCCCAGAATCTAGCGTCCCTGAGCGATGCGATTTTGTCCGCAGATTTGATGGAGGACGAAGAGCGCTTTCTGGAGAACGTCGGCCAGCACTTTAAGATGGAGTGGCTTTCGGAACCTGAGCCCGACCTCGATCAGCGACAAGCCCTGCAAAAAGCCTGCAAAGCCGGGGTAGTCGTCCGTCATCGCATCCTTCCGATTCGCTTCGATGGTGATCCCGACCTTCCGACCTCAAAGCTCATCGTCGCGACTTCCGATCCATTCGACGTCGTAACCCGCCAAATGGCGACCCGGGAATTTTCCCACCCTTTGCGCTGGGTTCTGGCCCCCCGGAAACGGATTCTTGAGGGGATTCAAGTTCTCTACGGGGTGGGAGCCGACACTTTTGAAGCGATCCTTGAGGGGAGAAGCGACTTTGACTCCAACAACGAGAACAAGGAGGAAACCACGGTTCTCGACGAAAATGATGCGGAAGCGTCAGTCGTTCGATTTGTGAACGACATCATACGCGATGCATTGAATCAGCGTTCCACGGACATTCACCTGGAGCCTTTGAGCCACGACCTGCGAATCCGTTACCGGATTGATGGGGTTCTCCAGGAAGTTCCCGTGCCCGAGCAAATCAAAACGCTTCAGGCTTCGGTCATTTCGCGACTCAAAGTGATGGCCCGCCTCGACATTGCCGAAAAGCGCAAACCCCAGGATGGGAGAATCGCACTGCAGCTCGACGGCAAATCAATCGATGTTCGGGTCGCGACGATCCCATCGGTCGAAGGAGAAAGCATCAGTCTCAGACTTCTGGGCCAGGAGTCATTCAGCCTCGAGCGGCTGGGACTGATTGAAGCGCACCAGAAGACGATTGAGCAGTTGTTGAAAGAACCGAACGGGATCGTTTTGGTGACCGGCCCCACCGGTTCCGGAAAATCGACAACGCTTTAC
>JBCDHN010000237.1:0-5646 GCA_038749915.1 Verrucomicrobiota bacterium
ATTGGATTTTGCAAAGCTTCCAACTGAAATGATTCGCTCCGCTTGACGAAACGCTGAGTCGTGCGATTCTGCTCTTGTTCCAATGATCCTGAAATTCAGTTAAGCAAGCCCGCAATCGCTCCTCCCGCTCGGAGGTTGTGACGGCAGGGCTTTGAATTTCAGAACCGCACAGGTTTGCCACTTTTCTCGGCGAACCTTCGTGCACCCAACCCATCGTCCGGGGCCGCATTGTGCCTACTTACCTCCGGCGCGGAGCCCGGCTAACTCTTGAAAGGAGGTTCTTATGACAACAAAACGACATCTACTCAGAAACATCGATATCATCGCCCACGTTGACGCCGGCAAGACCACGGTGAGTGAGAAAATTCTCTACTTCACCGGCAAGATCCACAAGACCATCGAAGTCCACGAAGGTGGCGCGACGATGGATTCCCATAACCTGGAGCGGAAGCACGGAATCACGATTTCGAGCGCCGCGACCACGGTGCAATGGCGTGATCACGCGATCAACATCATCGATACTCCGGGGCATATCGACTTCGGGATTGATGTGCGTTGTGCACTGCGCGTTCTGGACGGTGCGGTTGTCGTTTTTGATGCCGTGGCCGGTGTGGAACCGCAGACGGAAACGAATTGGCGCTTGGCCAACGACCACGACGTCGCGCGCATTGCGTTCATCAACAAGCTGGATCGTGCCGGTGCCGACTTTGGCCGCATTTGCGAAGAGATCCGCGAACGGCTCGGGGTTGAGCCCCTGCCTTTGCAACTCCCGATTGGCTCAGAGGCTGAGTTCTCTGGGATGATCGATGTGTTGCGTCAGCGTGCCCTCACCTGGCCCCAACCGGATGGTCGCGAAATCCACGAAACCGACATCCCCGCAGAACTCCGCGAGACGGCTGAAACGGCCCGAACGCAGATTTTGGAGCACCTGGCTAACTTCGATGATGAAGTCGCCGAGCTGTTCTTGAACGGTGAAACGGTTTCTGAGGACGCAATCATTCGCGCGATTCGCCGAGGTGTTGGCGAAGGCGCGTTTGTGCCGGTCTTTGGTGGAAGTGCCCTGAAAAACAAGGGCGTTCAGCCGCTGTTGGATGCCGTGGTCGACTACTTGCCGGCTCCGGCGGAATCCGAAGAGGCTCCGTTTGCTGCGCTAGTCTTCAAATCGGCGGCGGACCAGAAGTTTGGCCATCTCAGCTATGTTCGGGTGTATTCCGGCGAGCTGAAACCAGGCGAAACGGTCTGGAATCCGCGCGAGGCAAAACGCGAACGCGTCAGTCACGTTTACCAAATGCATGCGACGCAGAAGCAAGCGATCGAATCGGCGATGGCCGGGAACATTGTGGCGCTGAGCGGATTCAAGTCCGCCCGGACCGGTGATACCTTGTGTGAGCCGGGTCACGAAATCGTGCTCGAGAACATCGAGGTGCCTGAGCCGGTGACGAGCGTGGTTCTGGAAGCAGTGAACCGTGCCGAGCGAGAGAAACTCTCCTCAGCCTTGGCGCGGATGCTGCGCGAGGATCCGACACTTCACCTGGCAACGCATCCCGAGACTGGTCAAATGCTGCTCAGTGGCATGGGTGAATTGCACCTGCAAATGAAACGCGAAGCTCTCGAAGAAGAGGGACTTGAGGTTCAGTTTGGAGCGCCGCTGGTCGCCTACCGTGAAACCCTGACTCAACCTTGTGAGATCACGCATCGTCACAAGAAGCAGGGTGGAGGTCCCGGCCAGTTTGCCCAGGTCACGATTCGGTTTGAGCCGTTGCCGCGAGGAACCGGTGTGGAATTCGAGAGCCGTATTTCCGGTGGCTCGATTTCTGCCGAGTTCATCCCGGCGGTTGAACGTGGTATTCGCGAACGAGCCCAATCCGGTTTGTTGGCGGGTCATCCGGTGGTCGACTTCAAAGCGACCTTGCTGGATGGCCAGATGCACTCGGACGACTCATCTGCCCTGGCATTCCAAATTGCCGGGAACGCAGCCCTACGACTTGCCGCAGCCGAATCCGCTCCTTTGATTCTCGAACCGGTGATGACGGTCGAAGTCACCACACCTGGTGATCATCTGGGTGAGGTGATTGGCGATCTGAGTCGCCGACGCGGGATGGTTCTTGAGCAACGCGATCGCGGCTTGGCCAAACAGGTCGTGGCGGAGGTGCCATTGGCTGAAATGTTCGGATACATCGGGGATCTGCGTTCGGTTACTGCCGGGCGTGGCGAGTTCTCGATGGCATTCGCCCATTATCGCCAGGTTCCCAAACAAGCAATGCTTGAGCAGATGGCGGCAGCCTGATGCTTCAGCTCAACCGGGTAGTCGAGGTTTTACCGCCTCGGCTGCCCAACTTCCCTCGCAAAACTTTTTCTCAAATTTGCGACCTATTTCCGCAACATTTTCTCAAAAAAGAAAAATTCAGATTTGCTAGATATCTTGAAATGCGGTATTTTTGAAATTCCGAAACAGCGTACGGGGGTCACAAAAATTTTGATCCGGTTCGCTGATTTTGCGCCGAATCCCGTCCAACGAACATATCGCTTTGCTTGCCCCTCACATGAGAATCTTTTTGACCGCGTTCCTGTTGTTCGCCCCACCTCTTCTTCAGGCTGCAGCCTGGAAAGACAGCTTGGAAGAGCTGTCTCCCGCTCAGTCACTTTCCGCGAAACACGGACACACCATTCATGATTCTCCGGGTGGAAACGTCCTCAAAACCGTCACTTCGTCCCAGAAGGTTACGGTGAAGGGCAAAGTGGAGTGGGAGGGCAAGACCTACTACATGTCCGACTGGAGCTGGGACCGTCATGTGAAAGGTCGGCAAGCCAACTGGATTTGCCTAACGCCAGATCCAAATGCGGAGAAGGCCGAAGCGTCAGCACCCACGGAGGACCAACCAACCCTCGTCGCAGAGATCCCGGCAAAGCCTCTGACCATTGTCGAGCGCCTGGAGCAACGGTTTGGCGGGCGAATCCAGGTTTTTGATAAGGAAATGAATCTTCCGGCGCCAAAGGGACACAAGATTTTCTCGGCTCCGCGGGATGGACGACTGCTCAAGTGGATCAAGTCGAAGTCAACGTTTGGGGCGAAGGCCGAGCTAACCCTCGAAAGCGGTGAGGTTTACTACGCTTCCACCTGGAGTTGGAACCGCGCGTTGAGCGGATCCAATGCGAATTGGACTCAGGTCATTGGAAACGTTTCGCGGCGCATTGACCCGCCGGCTCCAATCGCCACACCTGATCTGCCCTTTCCCGACGTCAAAGAGGCACCGCAATCTGTTCCGGAACGACTGGCGCCCGTCGTCGGGAACGCGGAGGGAGATGCGCGGGTGGTTTCGCTTCTGATTGGCAACGGAGACTACTCCTCGGGAAACCCCGGTCCTCGAGCCCTCGACCTCGAGACTCCCGAGAACGACGTGGATTTACTTGCCAATACCCTGCGCAAGACCGGTTCGGAGGTCATCGTTGCCAAGAACCAGACCAAGGCCCAAACGGTGGAAGCGATTCAGAAAGCAACCCGTAACCTGGATGCGAATGACGCCTTTGTTCTTTATCTGTCCGGACACGGTCTCCAATTGGGCGGAAAAAACTACTTTGCTCCCATCGGCATCAGTTTCCTCGACAAGGAGTCCGTTCTCAAAAGCGCCATCTCGATCGACGAGCTCATCAAAGACCTGGATCAGGAAAACCTGAGGATGTCGACATTGATTCTCGATTGCAGTCGGCCGAATCCCTTCAACCATGCCGATCCCTCGACCCATCTGCTCCTGCGAATTCCAGGGTTGAGCCTCGGCGGAAAAACCGTTCTGACCCAAAGTGGAATGGCCAAGATGACGGCAAGAGAAGGAGAGATGATTGTGATGGCGGCCAAGCCGGGAGAATTTGTCGTGCCTGAACCTCGCCCTGGGAAGAACAGCCACTTTGCCACGGCTCTGGCTTCTTCGTTGCAAAAGAACCTCGATATTCGTCATGCGGTTGCGATAGCCAGCAAGACGGTAAGCACCTGGTCGGAAGGAGCCCAACAGCCCTGGATTTCAACCCGTGAGAATCCTCCTTTTTACCTCCACACACCCGGCCGTCAGACTGCGGATCCGGACGCCAAAACGATCAACGCCGGGCAGTGGCTTGCCAACGAAGGCGAACGGGGCATCCCCATGGCCATTGCCAAACTGGCCGGCTCGATCCGAGACAATCCGAAGGGAAATCCAGCAACCGCCGCTCTCGCCTTTCTCCTCAGTTACCAGTCCGTCACCGTTCCCCTCAATGCCTGGGGTCCCTTTTCGGTCGAGGCAAAGCAGTTTGGGCGCGATCTTCAGATTTCCCTCGATGGCCAGCAACTCGCATTGTTTCCCGCAAAGGATGAGCTCAACCCAACCTTGATTGTCGATCGCGAGACGGGCGGAAGCGTTGAGGAAATCGACGGAATCTTCTCCCCCCCCTACAACACCTCGCAGATAAGCGTTTCGCCCGCGAACTGGAAAGGGAAGAAGGTTGGAACGCTGACCACCATTCAGCGCCTCCCGGAAGGTGACACGCCAAAAGTTCATGCGGTGACGCCGGTCATTACCCAGGATCAGGTCGTGAGTAGTTGCTTTGATGAAGGTTTGGAGCGGCTCTACCTTGCGACCAAGGGGCGCGATGGGAAAATCACGCTTCGTGAGTTTGCCACCACCCCGGCAGTGATGCCCAGCCCGGCGTTTGCCATCAATCCGCGTCCGGACCAATTTCAAGCTGGCAAGAACATCACCCTGGCTCAGGGCAAAACGACCGGCGAAGCGCCGCAAGCTTGGGAATTTGGTTTTGATGGAAGCACATCTGAATTGCAGCTGAAGGTTGAAGGAAAAGAAGTCTATTCCCGCAAAGGATCGGGCAACGTTCGGAGCCGCCTGGAAGACTGGAGATTGAGCGAGTCCGGAAGCAGCCTGGCTCTTCTTTTCCGAAATCGTATCGAAGCGATCTCCGTGACCGGAAGAAAGCTGGCGAGTTTCGACATCCCGACGAGTGGAGACCGTCGGACCATCTTGAGCTTCAGTCCGTCCTTCAGACGCCTTGTCGTTGCCCAGGGAGAGGCTCCGGGAGCGCGAATCAGCGTGTTCGACCTCGGCACCGGTCGCGAACTTGGGGCGAGCCAATCCCGCCAGGGTTATCGCGAATACGCCTCCCTCTCTCCGACCCACGATTGGTTCTTTCATTATGACGAGTCGGGACGCTGGCGCATGGCCGATCTCGTCACCGGCGGAAAGCTGCTGAATCTACCCGGGATCAGCAGCCAAACCCTGCTCTCGAAGCCGCCCAAGTCGTCCACGGATGAGGAAGAGGACTTCTATGCACCATTTGAAGTGGAGGCACCTCCGTTTTCAGAGACGATTGCAGACTTCGACATCGCCCCTTCCTGGCTCGCGGAACTCGCTGAAGCACTCATTGGATTCCGGTTGGATAAAAAAGACACGATCGACTGGCACGAAAACGGTCCCAAAGCCGTCCAATCCGTCATGAGCGATCTGGAAAAGCAGGCCAAGCTGAAAACCTACCAGCAATGGAGCGAATGGTTCCTTCAAAATCGCCTCCTCGCTGTTGATAACTAGAGCTTTCAAAAATTTAACAATTCGACCCGTCCGATTGTGAACTTTTTTTACTCGAATCGCCTCTCAAACTTGATTGATC
>JBCDHN010000238.1:0-5627 GCA_038749915.1 Verrucomicrobiota bacterium
CCGTCCGCTACGTGGAATTCGCCCAGAAAAAGGTCACCGAATTTCAGGCTTTGGACCGCGATCGCAGCAAGACACTGACCGCGGCTGAGTTCGAGAAAAGCGAGCCGATCGCCGAATGGGACCTTTTTGCTCTGCCGGAATTTGCCAAAATGGACACGGATGGCGATGCCAATGTTGCTTTCAAGGAATATGGATCTGCGGTGAAGAAAGTTTTTGATACCCTCGACGCGATCGAGAGCGGCTCCCCGGACGGACAAGTCGCAAAGGGCGAGTATCTCGCTGCGGTATCGCAAAAGAAGGCTGAAGCCAGCGCCGCGGCAGCCGCCATGGCCGCCCAGAAAGGCTCCGCTGCCCAGAAAAAGGGCTCGACAACCCAGCCCAAGAAATAGGAGGTTTCCCAACCTACCGTTTTTCCTGAGCATCTGTTCGTTGACGCGGGCAGATGCTCTTTTTGTTTGAGAACGCGCACATGCAACAACGGAACGTCGGCTCGCTATACCTCGTGGTGGCCCTGGGGGGAATCCTCAGTGTCGCCCTCTGGTGGCTGTTGGCAGACATCACTCGCGGGCTTCATCCCGATCTGGTCACCAGCCTCGTCAATGCCAGTCCGGAATCCATGCGCGGTTTTTTTGCGGAGCTGAAGTACGGATTCGAGTATGAGGAAGACAACAACAACATGCCCACCGTTGCCTTCCTCGTCCTTCAGGTTTTGCTGTGGTCCATTCTGGTTGCCGTTTTCCTGCTGCTCCAGAACCAGCGAGCTTCTCCCAGAGTGACCTGGCTGATTGTTCTTTTCGCGATCGGCTTCCGAATCCTGATGTTGGGAAGCGTCCCCATCCACGAGAATGACTTTTATCGCTATCTCTGGGACGGGAAAACACTCAAGAACGGAATCAATCCTTACCTCTACGAGCCTGCCGCACTCTTCATCTATGAACAGGGCCTGACCAAACCCATGCAGATCAATGGCGTCGAACTCAACGGTCGTTCCTGGAGTGAGGAGGACGAAGTTCATCTCCAACGCCTTCTGGAACTTCGAGGAGACAATCACCAGCTTCACGAAC
This sequence comes from Verrucomicrobiota bacterium, assembly GCA_038749915.1. GTDB lineage: Bacteria > Verrucomicrobiota > Verrucomicrobiia > Verrucomicrobiales > DEV007 > JBCDHN01. The sequence continues at coordinate 1,065 of JBCDHN010000238.1, forward strand.
GGATCGGCCATTGGCAGGTCCCAACGGTCTATCCTCCTGCCGCCCAAGGCTTCTTCGCGCTTTCAAGCCTCTGTTTCGAAGACTCGCTCCTCGGTTTGAAAATGATGCTGATGATTTTTGACGTCGCCTGCATCGGATTGATCGTCGCCCTCTTGATTCTCCTGAAGCGCTCGACTGCGGCGGTGATTCTCTACGCCTGGTCCCCCCTCATTCTGGTGGAGTTTTCCAATTCCGCTCATTATGACGCGATCCCGATTTTCTTTCTGCTGCTTGCGATTTGCTTTTCGATCGGCAAAAACGCCATCCTTGGAGGCATCACTTCGGGAATTGGAACGCTGACCAAGTTTTTCGGGGCTCTGATCGTGCCGATCCTGCATTCGCCGAAGCGCTGGCAAAGCTGGATCATTTATCTGCTCTGCGCCTTGGTTGTCATCGGAAGCTACTGGCCCTTCGTGGTTTGGCAGGATGCCGGTATCGCGAGGGTTTTCAGTGGACTCGGAACCTATTCGCGGGATTGGCAGAACAACAGCTTCTTCTTCCTGATCATCGATGGAATCATGGGGGGAGAGACTTATGCCCGCGCCAAAATTGTCGTCGCTCTGGTCCTCGTTGCCGGCATTGTTGCCGTGGCTTACCTGCCCTCTTTCACTCGTCAGGACGTCTTGGAAAAGTGTTTCTGGGTCGTTGCATTGCTTTTCCTCCTGAACCCGACCTCATTTCCTTGGTATTTCGCCTGGGTCGTCCCGTTTCTCTGCGTGTTTCCTTCTCCGAGCCTGATCCTGCTCATGCTGACCGTTTCGGCCTATTACCTGCAGTTTCACAGCGATTACACCTGGACTTCCACAGAGCTTCTCGGCCTCCCTGCGCTTACCTGGATCACCTGGGGCCCTTTTCTCGTCTTCTCGCTGGTCCAGGGAATCACGTGGTTGGCGATTGGTCGTCACCGGCGCGAAAGCACGATTCTTGATTGATTCACCAGGCCGAACTCGTGTTGGAAGGGAACCGCCCGCTGAACCGTAGCTGCAATGCCCCCTTTTCTTTTTCGATTCCTTCCCCTCCTGGCGGTATTTGCGGCTACGCCATCCAAGGCCGTCGAATTCAATCAAGACATTCGTCCCCTTCTTTCCGACCGCTGCTACCAGTGTCACGGGCCGGACGAGGAAACCGTTGAAGCCGGTCTACGGCTCGACTCGTTTGAACATGCCACTGCGGATTTGGGAGGATATGCCGCGATTGTCCCCGGCAATCCAGACGATTCCGAGTTGATGTTCCGAATTTCGGAACATGCCGAAGACGATATCATGCCGCCACTGAAGTCGAAAAAACGGCTTCTTACGGCTTCGGAGATCGAATTGGTGCGGCGATGGATCGAAGAAGGAGCCAAGTATCAGGGGCACTGGTCGTTTGAGCCGATTGCAGCCGCCGAACCACCGGATGACGGCGAAGGATGGGCGGTGAATCCCATTGATCACTTTATCGCCGAGAAGCTGGCTGAACAAAGGATCGATCCAGCACCACAAGCCGATCCTCACACGCTCGCCAAACGCATCGCGATTGACCTGACCGGTTTGCTTCCTTCTCCCAATCAAATCCGCGAGTTCGTTGCCAGATTTTCCGAAGACAAGAAACAGGCTCTCGGCCGATACGTCGATCAACTGCTGGCGAGCCCTCATCATGGTGAGCGCTGGGGGAGACATTGGCTCGACCAAGCTCGCTATGCTGACTCCAATGGTTATACCATCGACGGCGATCGCGTCATGTGGCCTTATCGCGATTGGGTCATTCGGGCGATCAACGACGATCAACCATTCGATCGCTTCAGGATTGAGCAACTTGCCGGCGACCTCCTCAAGTCGCCGACCAAAGCTCAACTGATCGCGACCGGCTTTCACCGCAATACCCTGATCAATCAGGAGGGTGGCACTGACAAAGAACAATTTCGAAACGAGGGAGTCGTCGACCGGGTCAATACAACCGGAGCGGTTTGGTTAGGACTCACGCTCGGTTGCGCGCAGTGCCATACCCATAAGTTCGATCCCATCACCCATCGCGAATACTTCGAGATGTTCGCATTCTTCAATCACGGCGTTGATGTGAACAACACCGGCCCAACCGTTGAAGTTGGCCAGGGCGAACTCTTCCTGAAAAATGTTGACCCGGCCCTTACCCAGCGGGTTAAGAACGCCAAGAGTGAAGTGACGCAGCTCGTAAAAACGCGTGCTGCGCGACAATCCGCATGGGAGAACGCGCTCAAGCTCGAAAAGAGAAATCAACGAATGGCCGAGTGGACCCGTTTGCAGCCAACCCATTTCACAGCAACAGGGGGAGCGCCCCTGACCATCTTGCCCGACACCTCCATTTTGGCAGGTAAAGGAGCGGCAAACGAGATCTATGACATTACCCTGGAGCCAGCAACTACGACTGTAGCCGCAGTTCGCCTGAAGGTCCTGACCGAACCCCGGCTCCCGAAGAACGGCCCCGGCTAAGCCGGAAACGGCAACTATGTGCTGACGGGTATCGAGCTGTGGGCACGAAACCAGCAGCTCTCGATCACGCGGGTCCAAGCAGATCATGCCCAACCCGGTTATGATGCATCCGGAGTGATAGACGGAAACACAAACACGGGTTGGGCGATCAACGTTGGCAGCGGATCCGCTCCCGCAGCCAAGATGAATGCCGATCATGAGCTCCATCTGGTTCTCGCAACTCCCCTTCCGGCCGGAACACCCGTTCGGATCGTGCTTCGTCATGAGAAAAATGCCCACTACAACATCGGGCGTTTTGCAGCTGAAATTGCTTCTGAAGCACCCGAGATGATCCGTCGCGAAAAACTGCTGGAGGCGCTGCGAATCGAAACCAAAGAGCGCAGCGACCAGCAAAAGAAATTGCTGAGCGCCCAGTTTGACCGTGAGGACCGGGAGCTCCGCCAGGCCGAACATCAGCTATCGCTCCTCCGCCAAGAAATGGGGCTTGGGAAGGAGAGCGCCAACGCAATGATCATGGCTGATCTTGAGAAGCCGAGGGAAACCCACATCCACATCCGAGGCGACTTCCTGAGAAAGGATCAGGAAACCGGCCCCCTCGCACCGGGTGTCCCGAAGGTGCTTCCGGAACTGCCTCCAACCCCAGAGACGCCCACTCGCCTCGATCTGGCGACCTGGCTTGTTTCAGACGACAATCCGCTTACGGCGCGCGTTACCGTAAATCGGGTTTGGATGCGCTACTTCGGACTTGGCCTGGTGGAAACGGAAAACGATTTCGGCACGCAGGGAACCTTTCCCACCCATCCCGAGCTCCTCGATTGGCTCGCCCATTGGTTTCGCACGGAAGCTGGTTGGTCCATGAAAAAACTCCACAAGCTGATCGTCACCTCAGCGACCTATCAGCAGTCTTCCCATCATCGGCCGGAGCTGATGACGATTGATGCCCGCAACCTTCTCCTCGCCCGACAAAATCGGCTTCGCTTTGACGCCGAGATCATTCGCGATGCCGCGCTGGGCGCAAGCGGGCTTCTTACCCCAACGATCGGTGGACCAAGCGTCCGCCCACCTCAACCAAGCGGGGTTTACGCCTTTACCCAACGCTCCAAAAACTGGGTCGACGATCAAGGAAGCAATCGCTATCGCCGGGCCCTCTACACCAAATTCTACCGGAGCGCTCCCTACCCCATGCTAAGCACGTTCGACGTCCCGGATTTCCAAACCGTCTGCACCCGCCGCGAACGATCCAACACGCCTCTCCAGGCTCTGACCGTGGCCAACAGCCAGGCTCTGTTTGAAATGGCGCAGGGACTCTCGAATCGGCTGATGCAGGAGGCCAACTCTTCGACCGAGCGAATCCGCCTTGCTTTCGAACTCTGCTATTCACGACCTCCAAGCGAAACGGAAATGAAGGTATTGATCGACTTTCAGGTTTCCCAGGCCGCCCAGTTCAAAGCGAACCCTGCTTCCGCCAAACTGGTCGCCCCTGATGATGCGAGGAATAGCGCTGAAGCGGCTTCCTGGACGGCAGTGGCCCGGGCCCTCATGAACACTGATGAATTTATCACCCGCGAATAATGAGCCTATCCAATTTTACTCAGCAAGAAACGCGCCGTCACTTCTTTCAGAATTGCGGAATCGGAGTTGGCTCGATCGCCTTGGCGAATCTGCTGGCTCAGGAATCGGCTTTGGGCAATCGCCATGGGCCGTTGGCTCCGCGTGATGGTCATTTTCAGGCCAAGGCAAAGAATGTGATTTTTCTGTTCATGGCTGGCGGTCCCAGTCAGCTCGAACTGTTTGATCACAAGCCCAAACTCCGCGACATGGATGGGCAACTGGCGCCAGACTCCTTCTTTCCCAAGGAGAAGAGTTTCGCCTTTATTGGAAAGGGAGCCAAGCTGTTGGGGCCTGCCCGGAAGTTCGAGCGGCACGGCCAGGGCGGTGCTTATGTCAGCGAGTTGCTTCCCCATCTCGCCGGAATTTCCGATGACCTTTGTTTTTTGCAGGGAATGACGACGGACGTCTTCAACCATGGCCCGGCGAAGCTTTTCATGAACACCGGATTTCAGGTTCCTGGCCGTCC
>JBCDHN010000239.1:0-5612 GCA_038749915.1 Verrucomicrobiota bacterium
AGAGCAACCCTTTCTTCTTACGATCATAAGCCAGATGAACCGCGACATCACTGGCTTATGATCGTAAGAAGAAAGGGTTGCTCTGGTATCGAACCTATGAGGTCGATTTTCGGGGGACCTATGAAGTGGTGAATCCCACTCCCATTCGGCAGACCGTCTACGTTGAATTCAAACTTCCTGCCAAAGGGACCAGCTACGATGACTTTCAGCTTCGTGTCGGGGAGCTGGAATCAACCCAGCGAACGCCGAGAGATGGAATGATTACCGAAGCGGTCCATCTTGAACCTGGCGCGAGCACTCCGGTGACCATCGCCTATCGATCACGAGGTCTTGATTCATGGCGTTACGTCTTTGGTGAGAATCCGCGGATCCGAAACTTTACCCTTGCTATGGAAACCAATTTTGAGGAGATCGACTTTCCACAGGGAACCGGATCGCCCAACCAGCGCGAATCGTTGCCGGATGGAGGGTGGAATCTGCAGTGGGAGTATCCTGACGTCATTGCCGCCAACGCCATTGGGATGAGCATGCCCTCGGTTTTGAATCCGGGCCCAACGGTCGAACGCATCACCTTCTTCGCGCCGATCTCTCTGCTCTTCTTCTTTGCTGTTCTCGTCATCATCGGCATGGCGACCGACAAGAATCTGCATCCGATGAATTACTTTTTTCTCGCTGCCGGGTATTTCGCCTTCCAATTGTTGTTGGCCTACCTCGTCGATGTGATTCCGCTTCATGCTTCCTTTGTCATCTCGTGTCTGGTCTCACTGCTTCTGGTTGGCAGCTATGTCTGGGCGGTGGCTGGCGCTCGTTTTGCGGCGATTACGGCCATCGCGCAAACGGCTTACATGGGCCTTTTCAGCTACAGCTTCTTCTTCGAAGGCCTCAGCGGGTTGACCATTACGATTGGAGCCATCGTTACCCTGGCCCTGCTCATGTGGATGACGGCGAACGTGGACTGGCCTAAGATCTTTGCGGACGCCACCAAACGGCGCTCCGTAACACCGCCTCCGGTTCCACAGGCCGGATGAGGATGGATTCAAGCGTCGCCGAAGGTTTCTCCACTTCGGCGGCGCTCCTCCCAATACGGCTATGGCTGGGCGACCAATCACTTTACGAAGCCAGAATTTCGGGTATTCTATTCTAACGAATGAACCCATCCCATGGTCTCCGCAGAAAAACAGAGCGCGCTCGAAGAGCGTATGGAGAGCCTCGGCATCTACGAAGATGACTTGGTGGAAAAGTTCGTGCTTGGAACTGGCAGCGGTGGGCAAAAAATCAACAAGACGCATTCCTGTGTCTGGTTGAAGCATGAGCCAAGCGGCCACGAAGTGAAGTGCCAAAGCGGTCGGTCACGTGCCATGAATCGCTACATCGCGCGGTCTCAACTCTGCGAGATGCTTGAAGAAGAACGCCGCCAGCGAAAGCTTCGCCGTCAGCGCGCCGCTGCTAAGGCCCGCAATCGCAATCGTCGCCCAAGTGCTGCGGCGCGGGCGCGAATGGCTGCTCAAAAGCGTCATCGCAGCAACACGAAGCGTTTGCGCCAAAAGCCGTCGCAAGATGACTAAACCAACCTGAAATCCACCCCATTGGTTTGGGTTTCTTAAAATTATTAAAATTTTAGTCGTCTTTCAGGTTTGTGAACGGTAGATTTGGAATCCATGTCCGAATCCAAGGCCAATCTAGTCGAGATTTTTCGTTCCGGGGAATCCCGCGCCGACCGTGGGAATCAGTCTGTGAATCGGCGTGCCTCGAACGGGGAAGAATCGGAAGCTCGAGGTGCTCGCAAGGCGGACAGTGACTCCGGTTCACCACTCGATGATGTTCGGAAGGCGGTTACGGAGCTTCAGCAGCGGTTCGCTTTTCTCGACGAATACACCGTTGGAGAGGCATGCCTCATGTATCGGATGGGCGAGGGGGGAAGATCCTTTGTCGAGCGGGCATTGGAATTTGCCGAGCAGAACGAGCGGATTCTGCCCCGTTCCTTTGATCTGGATTCCTTTCGTCGTGAAGTGGCTTTGCTGCGCGACTTGGGAGCGTTGGCGGATGAATTGCGGGGCCTGGCCGAGGGCATCAGCTCCGGTGAAGGGGCGATCGGAAGTCAGGCATTTGCCAAGGCTCTCATCATTCAGCGGGCCGCCCAAATGGGGAATGCAGACGACGGTTTGGGAGAAGTGCTCAAGGATTGGGCGGATTCTCGTTCTTAGATTTCGAGCCGCAAAAAGCCGGGAATCGCGCTCCGAGCCGTGTGTATTGCGGGAAAAGGACGGATGTGTCGTCTTTTTCGAGTTGTGAGTATTCCAGTTCGAGGCGAGTCTAAAGACTTGTGGAAGATCAAGGAATGAACCCCCCAGTTCCTAGTCGGCGCAACGCTGGATTCAAGTTGCTGCTCACTCTGGCGTGCACCGTTGTCATCATCGCTGGTCTCAGAGCGGCGCAGGACATTCTCATTCCGATTCTCCTGGGATTGTTTCTCGCGATTCTCAGTATGCCGATGACGGCGTGGTTTCGTTCGCACCGCATTCCCGGTCCGCTTGCCGTGCTGATGGCGGTGGCCATTCATGTCTCCGTCCTCACGTTGCTGGTGGTGGTAATTGCCAACATCATGCCGGATTTTGAGAAAAGTCTTTCGAAGTATGACAAGGACTTTCAGGAGATTGTGATCGAGCGGGCGGAAGCGGTGCAAACCTGGATTAATAATCATGTGGCGCCGCTCCAGACTTGGTTTACGTCCAAGGTGGGGAGCGAAGGTGAGGAGCTCGTGGGACCGGAATTGCCAAACCAGGTCGTTTTTGACGTGAAATCGGCGGCGGAGCAGCTCGTCAGCGTCAACTCCCTGAAATCGCTCTTCAATTGGATCAACGAAATCAACATCATCCAGAAAACCACCTCGTTGGTGACGATGACGTTTTTCGCCTTCATCCTCATGGTTTTCATCCTGGGAGAGGCCGGAAGGTTTGCTGACAAGATCGAAAAAGTGGTTGAGGCCCGCGGTCCCAATTTTCGCCGGTTTCGCAACGCGGGACAGGAAGTGCAGCGTTATCTTGGAATCAAAACTCTCGCGAGTATCGCGACGGGGCTACTCGCCTGGGGAGTTTGCGCAATTTTCGGGGTTCAATTCGCCGTTCTCTGGGGATTGGTCGCGTTTCTTTTCAACTATGTTCCGACGATCGGCTCGTTGGTAGCGGCGATTCCTCCGGTTCTCGTTGCTCTGATCCAGCCGGGGGGCGGAGGGCTTCCCAGTATGGGCGTGGCGATTTGCTATCTGGCAATCAATGTTGGAATCGGAAACTTCATTGAGCCGACCTTGCTGGGCCATCGATTCGGAATCTCGACCGTGGTTGTTGTCCTTTCCGTCCTTTTCTGGGGATGGGTTTGGGGACCCGTGGGTATGTTTCTGGCCGTTCCACTGACCATGATGATGAAGATGACGCTCGATGAGAGCGATGACTTCAAGTGGATTTCCGTGCTCATGAGCAAGAACAAGGAGGAAGAGTTGGAGGCACTGATCGAGGAGCAGGAAAGCGCGGCGCAGTTGCCGCCCGGGGCGGAGCCTGAGGAAGCCTGAACCTCCCCGGTTTTTCCGAAGGGAGCCCGGTCCAAGACCGGAATGGGGCTCGGCCGACTTTGAATCGGGACTGTCGGCATTCATGGCTTGCAACGGGCCCAATTCTCGCCATGCTCGGCCCAAATTGACGCTAACCGTAGACTAAGAAAAATGAGCCAAGGAACCCAGGAGTTGAATCCCGAAATTCTCGCAAAAGCTGCCACCATCGCCCGTGGACTTTCCCTCGATGCCGTTGCCCAGGCGAAATCAGGTCACCTTGGCCTTCCTTTGGGAGCAACAGAAGTGGGAGCCGTGCTTTTTGGGCATGCGATGCAATTCAATCCGGATGCACCCAAGTGGATCAATCGCGATCGATTTGTCTTGAGCGCCGGACATGGTTCCATGTTTCTTTACAGCTGGCTGCATTTGGCCGGTTACGATCTTCCGCTTCAGCAGATCAAGGATTTTCGTCAGCTTCATTCGACGACTCCGGGGCATCCTGAGTTTGACGAAACGCCGGGAGTTGAAGCAACGACCGGGCCTCTTGGGCAAGGAATCGGCAATGCCGTTGGCTACGCCCTGAGCGGAAAGATGGCGGCGCAACGTTTCAACACCGCAGACCATCAGATTCTCGACTACCACGTGTTCGCCCTCGCGGGTGATGGCTGCCTTCAGGAGGGTGTGGCCAATGAAGCGGCGGCGTTTGCCGGGCATGTCGGCCTCGACAACCTCATCCTGATTTACGATTCCAACGATGTCACTCTGGATGCGATGGCTGAGGTCACACAGAGTGAGGACACTCCAGCGAGATTCAAGGCGATGGGCTGGGACACGGTTACGATCGATGGTCATGATCTTGCCGCGATCGAAAAAGCCGTGGCTGATGCCAAATCCAGCGACAATGGCCGTCCCAAGCTGATCGAGGTGAAGACGGAGATTGGCCGGGGAATTCCTCAGGTGGCGGGAACGGCTGCGGGACACGGCGAAGGCGGAATCAAGTTTCAAGACGAAGCTCGCGCGGGACTGGGATTGCCTGAAGAGAAGTTTTTCGTGTCGGATGAGGTCAAGTCGTACTTCACAGAGCGAAAAGCCACATTGAGTCAGGCTCACGCTGCTTGGGAGGCAACCTACGAAGCATGGAAGGCCGCAAATCCGGACCTTTCCGAGACGCTGACCCAGGGAATCGCCAAGTTTGTTCCATCCAATCTCCTCAACGAGATTCCGGAGTTTGGTCCGGATGACAAGCTGGCAACCCGCGCTGCCGGAGGAGCGGTTTTGCAACCGATTGCCGAGTCGATGCCTCTGCTGGTAACGGGGAGCGCCGATCTCTATGGATCGACCAAGAACTACATCAAGGGCAGTGGGGATCTCTCACGTGACGACTATACTCAGCGTAATATCTGGTATGGTATTCGTGAGCACGCAATGGGAGCGATCATGAATGGCTTGGCCTACGACGGCATTTTCCGCGCTTCCGGAGCCACGTTTGCCGTTTTTGCCGACTACTGTCGCCCTTCAATCCGCTTGGCAGCCTTGGCGAAGTTACCGACGCTTTACATCTTCACCCATGACTCTGTCGGTGTTGGGGAAGATGGACCGACACACCAGCCCGTCGAGACCTGCAGCGGTCTTCGCGTCATACCCGGTTTGGATGTGATTCGCCCTGCTGATCCTGAAGAGACGGCCGGCGCTTTTGCAGCAGGATTGCAGCGGACCGATGGTCCGACAATGCTGTTGCTCACCCGTCAGGGAGTTCCCAACCAAAGCCAGATTCCGGTGATGGAGCGGCGCGAAGGTGTTTATCGGGGCGCTTACATTGCCAAAAAGGAGTCGGCACCGCTTGAGATGATTTTGATTGGAACGGGAAGTGAGCTTCAGCATGCGATCGATGCCGCTAAGGAACTTGGTGACGGTGTTCGTGTGGTTTCGATGCCGTGCACGGAGCGATTCGATCGGCAGCCAGCTGAATATCGCGAGGAAGTTCTGCCAAAAAGTTGCACCAAGCGGATTGCGATCGAAGCCGGAGTTTCTGGACTTTGGTGGAAATATGTCGGTAGCGAAGGCGAGG
>JBCDHN010000240.1:0-5608 GCA_038749915.1 Verrucomicrobiota bacterium
CCTGAATCGGCCCGCGTTTTCCGGCAGGCCAAGTCTCTTTGTCGGCCGGCCAGCCCAAGTAAAATAGCCCCAAACAGCGGTCTTTGTCTCCCAATCCCAGAAAATCCCGCATTTCGTCAGTGTAAACAAGGGCAGGGGAGGACCAGTAACCCGCCATTCCGATGGCCGATGCTGTTAAATGGATGTTCTGCACGGCGCAGGCCACGGCTGCAATCTCCTCAACCTCAGGGATTTTCTCGACCTTCTGGCGCTTCATGCAGATGCATAGAACCACCGGCGCGCCCATCACTTTATCGCGAAATCCATCGTGTTTGTCTTGGCGAAATTCCTTCTTCGGCGTGGTTTTCGTGTAAACCTCCTGCAGTCCTTGGAGCAACTTTGCCCGGCCATCGCCTTCGTAGACTTTGAACCGCCAGGGTTCAGTCATTCCATGGGTGGGTGCCCAGTTTGCGTTCTCGAGAATGTTTCCAAGAATGGCGGTATCGACAGCCTCATCACTCATCTGAGCCGGCTTGATGCTGCGACGACGGCGCACCATCCCGTTGGCGGCGGCGAGCCGCAGATGGATGGAATCAGCAAGAATTTTGGCATCTGACATCGGCCGCAGTTTGCTCAACTTCCTCGCGGAGCGCAAATCTTTCCTGCCGAAGCTCGAGCTAGATCTTTGGCGGCACGGTGGGAAACAGCACGGATTCGGACGCTTGAGATCCGTCCACGAAGAAAGTTAGTTCACCAGCTTCGTTGCAAACCCAAACTTCAGACGCTCCAGCCGCGAAGTAGAGTCCACGTTTGAACTTCATCTCTGCTTTCGTGTTCGATGGCGATTGGATTTCAACGCACAATTCCGGAGCTTCGGAAAACGGAGTTTCGGAACCATGCTCTTTCCAAAACTTCTCGGAAAGCCACGCGACATCAGCCACTTTGGTTCCATCTGAAGTGTCAACGGAGCATTCGGAGATGACTCGACTACCCTCGGGGCCGTGATCGAGCAAAAGGTAACTCAGTCTGGCCTGAAGGAAGCCGTGATGGTTGGAGGCGGGGCTCATCAGGATTTGGCCGAATTGATTTAGCTCAATTTTGTAGGGAAGATCTCTCAGATCTTTTCGATCGCAGACTTCTTGCCAGGTCATTCATGAATCCTACCGTGAAATTCATCTGAGTCAAAAAGGTGAAACTTTCGTTGTAGGGTGAACTGTAGGGCCGACGACTAGAACTATAACAACTCATCTATCCTATGAAACATTCTCTTCTATCGACATCTGTTGCGCTCGTAGCCTTTGCTCTTGTCAGCTGTTCCCCCAACCCAGCGGACGACGTTTCCCAAGCTGAAGTCTCCGATCCGACGGAGTCCGCCCCGGCCGAAAGTGCTCCAATGGTAGAGGGCACGGTTTATACCCTGACCGCTGATTCCAAGCTCGGCTTTGTCGGCTCGAAAGTGACCGGGAAGCATGAAGGCGGATTTGAAAAGTTTTCCGGCAGTTTTCTTGTCGATGTCGCGAATAAGAAACTCGTCGAAAACGGAGAGCACACCGTGGAAATCGACATGACGTCGACCTGGTCTGATAACGAGAAACTGACGGGGCACTTGAAAAGTCCGGACTTTTTCGATGTTGAAAAGTTCCCGACGGCGAAATTCACGCTTAGCAGCGCGGTCGCGACTGACGCAGGCTACGATCTATCGGGCAATCTCGAATTTCATGGCGTCACCAAGGGAATCTCGTTCCCGGCAATGGTGACCGTGGACGAGGATGGCAAGACGGTCGCAGTCAAGGCCGATTTTTCGATCAATCGAATGGATTTCGGTGTCGTCTATCCCGGAATGACCGACGACCTGATCCGCGAAGAGGTCGTGATCCAATTCAATGTGGTCGGTAAGCCCGCTGCCTAGCAAAGGAGCGTCTCTTTAGCTTTCCAACTGTTTTTCGAGCGCCTTGGCCATCGCCGCTTCCACCAGCAGCGCGGCAAGGTGCTCGGTTGCGTTATCGAGTTCCTGGTTTGCGGCCTTGAGCCGATTGACATCGTGAGGCTCGGTTTCGAGTGCCGACTTCACTTCTGCGGCAGCATCGAGGACGACCGATTTTTCGCCGTCGGTTAGTTCACCGCCGATCTTCGCCAGCGCCATATCCACTGCGGGCAGCAGTTCCTCGCTTTTGAGTTTGGCTTCCGTCCAAATCCGCTCGTTCATATCGTCGAAGGCAAAATCGACCGACTCGCTGATCATCTTTTCGACCTCTTCGTCATCGACATCAACGGCCGCGCTTTGAATCTCGAGCACCTTGTCGGTTTCGGTATGGGTATCGCGGGCGAGGATCTTGAGAATGCCATTTTCGTCGATCGCAAACTGAACACCGACGCGGGCACTTCCCTTTGCTCCCGGCTCAAACTCGATCTGGAACTTGCCGAGCTCCCAGTTGTCTTTCGCCATTTCACGCTCGCCCTGCAGGACGCGAATCAGCATCGACTGCTGATTCGCCACTGCGTTGGTAAACAGCTCACCAGCTTTGGCCGGAATGGTGGTGTTGCGCGGAATGATTACATTCATCAACCCTCCGAACGTCTCGATCCCAAGCGAAAGCGGGGTGACGTCGAGCAGCACCATGTTCTGGAGCGCACCGCTGAGAATGCCCGCCTGAATCGTGGCTCCCAGCGCGACGGCTTCATCCGGATTCTGGGAGATGTTGGGAGCCTGCCCAAAGACCTCCGCCACAAGTTGATGAACGGCGGGGATGCGCGTCGATCCACCAACGAGAATCACCTCGTTCAGAAAGGATGAAGGATGAAGGCTGGGGGATGATGTGCTGGATTGCGCATCGGCGAGAGCTTTCAGGCAATGAGGGCGCGTCCGAGCAAGAATCGGCGCTGCGAGTTTTTCAAACGCCTCACGCGTCAAAGTCGTGGCGAAGCTGGCTGCGCCTTCAAGAAAGGGAAGCTGGATCTCGACCTCGTCTTTGGAACTAAGCTCCTCCTTCGCCTTCCGCGCAGCTTCCAGAACGCGGATCTGAACCGAAGCATCCGCTTCATCCTTCATCCTTCCGCCCTCATCCTTCAAAACTCCCCAAATCCAATCGGCAACCGCCTCATCCAAATCATCCCCACCCAGCTCTGTGTCGCCGGTCGTTGAAATCACCTGGAACACGCCTTGGTTCAATTCGAGAATCGAGATGTCGAACGTTCCACCACCGAGATCATAAACGGCAACCCGGGCCTGCTCGTCCAACTTGTCGAGACCATAGGCAAGAGCCGCCGCGGTGGGTTCGTTAACGATGCGTTCGACAGTGAGACCGGCGAGTTCACCCGCCTGCTTGGTCGCATTGCGTTGCCCATCATTGAAGTAAGCCGGAACCGTAATGACCGCTCGGGAGATGCTCTCATCAAGAGCGGTTTCCGCAGTTTGTTTGAGTTGAGCGAGAATTTTTGCGGAAACCTCCGGAGCAGAGTAAGCCGTCTCTCCAATCTTCAGGGTTACCATTCCATGTTCACCAGCGCCAAGAGGGTAACGCACATCATCAGCAGAAATTTCGTCGAGGCGTCTGCCCATGAAACGTTTCACTGAAGTCACCGTCCGCTCCGGTGATATTGCCTGCATGCGCAACGCCGCCCCTCCCACTATCACTCCGTCGTCCTTCATCCCTCCGCCTTCATCCTTCGGAAAGTGCACAGCGGATGGAAGAATGCGTCGCCCATCCGCGTCAGCGAGAAGAATAGGGAAGCCGGAATCGACCACGCCAACCAGTGAGTTGGTCGTGCCGAGATCAATCCCGATGATGATGTCAGAGTTCGAGCTCAGAGTATTGGAGGGTGGCAGGTTTCGGAAGGTCTAACGACTCAGGAAGAGCTTTAGATTCTTGGTTTGGCGGGCCGCTGCAGCAATGTCAGCCTTGCCATCGCCATTCAGATCCGCGGCCTTGATGTCTTCGACCGCGACTTCTTTTCCGGAAATCTCGGTTTCGCGCCAAATTTCGCCGTGCTCATCCATGGGGCTGAACAGCTTGATCCCCGGTCCTTCAGTATTGCCCTTGGGATGCATCGCGCGCCAGCCGACCACGATCTGGTCCGAACCCACGCCGAGAAAATCGGCACAAGCAACCGCGTGACCATCGACCAACCCGTTGTCCAGAATCGCGAGCTGTGGCCATAGCGCGCCCGCTTCTTCGGGTTCCCCGTAGACGGCAGATCGCGTCCCATGCATTGGCTCGACCGTTGCATAAAACCGACGTCCACTCGGCAGTTTCCCATCGCGGATTTCGCCCGCAAAATCCTTGCTCAGCTGCGTCGTCACCCAGCTTCCCTCTGCGCGATCGAAATGCCAGACGCCTTCCTTCGCTGCCACGATCAACTCTTCCTCAGGATCTTCGTCCCAGTTCACCGGATGAAAATTATGCGAGAGATGGAGAAAGTCGCTGATCTGTGTGGTCTTCCATTCATCTGCTGCCGGATCATCGGGCATCGCGTAGTCGAGCAGCTTCAAACCCGGTCCTACGCCTTCGATACTTCCCCGGCCTCGCAACGGCTTCACCACCAGCGAATAGTTCTCCTTCGCATCCCGGATCCAATGCATGCGATGGGTGTTTGGCTCGTTGTAAAGTTTGATCGGCTTCCACGGTTGGGTGCGATCCTTGGGTGCGACCAAGTAGAACACCGCTCCGTCTTTCAGCGTTTCCTTGAAATTCCATTGCCCGCCCACAGCAATCTCGCATTTTCCATCGCCATCCAGATCTCGCGCCGTCACGCAAACGTTGTCGCGTTCGGTCAGGTCTTTCGCGATCACGTGCTTTTCCCAGCCTGGATTTTGATACCACTGGATCGTCGACTTGTCGGCGAGGACGATGTCCGTTGTGCCGTCGCCATCGACATCGGTCAGTTGCAGGCCGTAGCCGATCTCGATCGTATCAATCTCAATCTCCGTCCACTCAAACTCGGGCGGCTCGGCGAGCGTGGCATTCGCGAATATCGCGAGGAAACAAAGCACGAGGGGTTTCATGGTCATTCGCCAGTTTTCACGCATCAAGCAACTCGTGCAAACGCTCCATGCCCAACTTCGCCACCTCGAGCGGATCCTGTGCCCACAACTCTGCATTGAACAACTCCAGACTCACCCAGCCGGCATAGCCTTTCTCCTTCAGAATCGCGATCTCTGAATGCAAGTCGATTTGGCCGTCGCCAACCATGACCCGGTCCGAATCAAGCTGCGATAAAGCGGGCTTGTCCGGATCCGCGTCATCAATGTGGTAATGCGCGAGACGCTCCAACGGCAAGGCCCGCAAGTCTTCCAGCGACGTTTTGCTGTTCCAATTGTGAAACGCATCGATGACGAGGGCTCCCTCCGCATCTCCACAGCGGTCCAGAACGGTTACCGCATCCGGCAGATTGTTCAGGCTGGGAAAGACGCTGATGTATTCGAGCAGTGCTTTCGTTCCGGCTTCGCGCCCGATCTGCAGCAGATCGCGGTAGCCTTGATGCAGGGCATCGAAACCGAGTTGCTCAAGGGGCGGCGTGCAAACGATGAACTCCGCGCCGAGCCGCGCCGAAAGGTCCATGCGACGCCTCGCTTCTTCCAGCGCCAGCTGATACTCCCGGCCGCTCGTTTCACCCCAATTTCGCAACGCGA
>JBCDHN010000241.1:0-5597 GCA_038749915.1 Verrucomicrobiota bacterium
ATGCCACCAAGCTTGAAGGCGCCATGCTCGATGCTTTTCTGCCGGTCTTTCATAAGCTCCGCAACGAGCTGGGTCCCATCATTCCTACCAAAGCCGCTCCGATTCGTCCTAGGGAGCAGCCCTTGCTGGCGACGGTTGTTCGCCTTGAAGATCACTTCAATCAAACCCTGCCTGCGGAACAGCTTTGGTCGATTGCCGCGGCGGAGGACTACCCGGGTTCGGTTCAGGAAGGAGCTCAGCGCGTCACCAGAACCATCACCATCGATGGTAACTACCGAGGTTGGTTGGGAGGGCGGGTCAGTGGACATTGGTTCATTGGAGAAAAGCGCCCGACTGGACTTTATGCGCCGCCGGGCGAACTGCTGACAGTTGGCGTCCCGCCCGAAATCGTGAAGAAAGGGGTGACGGTCAGCATCGGGGCGTATTGGGGCAACCTCGCGGAGAAAGAAGAATGGTGGCGCTATCCGAGGCTTCTCAGATCCTTCGTTATGAGTCAGAAAGAGCGTCGGGTAGCCAACGGACTTGGAGGTCTGATTTCCATTGGGATACCTCGTGACTCCAAGCTTGGCAGCTTTGAGATAACGATCGCTGGTGCTGTCGAAGCCCCTTTCTATGTTCACGGGAAAACATCGTTGGATGTCTGGAGGAGTGAGCTCCGCGACGCCCCAGCTCCCTGGGCTTCGCTGGCGTCTGACCGGATGATCCTCGCGCTACCGAGTCAATTCATCCGGAATCTCGATAATCCTGACGCCGTCATGAATCTGTGGGACGAGATTGTCGATACATCGGCCCAACTGATCAAGGTCGATCGTTCCCGTTACCGGGCTGAGCGGATCGTTTTTGACCGTCAACTTCTTTCCGGCACAGCGCATTCCGGGTACCCGTTTGCGGCCCATATTGATCTGGACGCGGCCCTTGCTGTCAACGCCGATGAATTGCGCAAACGTGGCAGCTACCGTTTTTTCCACGAACTCGGACACAACCACCAGCAGAACTTCTGGCACCTGCCGGGAACTACGGAGGCCACCTGCAACCTTTGGGGAGCCTACCTCGCCGACGAGCTTTTGAAGATTCCCCGCGATCAACTTCATCCCAATTTTCATCCGCTTCGTCGGCAACAACTTCGCAATGCCTACTTCGATGGTGGGCCGGATTTTGCCAGGGATTGGAACAGTTGGACCGCTCTGGATTCTTATCTCTGCATTCAGGACGCTTTTGGTTGGAAGCCTTTTCAACGGGTCTATGATCAGTACAATCATTTGGAAGTTTGGGAGATGCCCGCTTCAAGGCAGCGTCGCAACGACGAATGGGTGCGCCGTTTTTCTCAGGTCGTTGGGAAGAATCTGGCACCGCATTATCAGACGCTGGGGCTTCGGATCAGTCAGAGCGTTGTTGAGGAGGTGTCCCGGCTTCCTGAGTGGAAGGAAGACCCTCTGCGGAAGTATCGATAACAGGAACGCCGAAACGGATTCCGCCGGTTTCAATCAAGCGGAGGAATTCCGCCGCCGCCGATGGCGAACGGCTTTGACTTGGAAGACCGTCCAAGTAGCAAGGGCACCGGCTCCTCCCGACAAAGAGAAGCCGATCAGAAGTCCCAGAATATCGTAATCAAATTCTTGAAACAGACTGGTCATGATCGAGAAAACGCCAGTTGAAAGAGCTGAGATGAGGACCGCAAATCGAAGTTTTTGCATCGCTTTCCAGGTCACCAGGAAAAGACTATGAAGCGCGGCAAGAATCGTGGTGAATATCCAGAAAGTGGCGGTGTCGTTACCCTCTTCAAACATTAGGGCGATGTTGTCCTTGGTATCCGTCAGGTAAGCATCAATGCCAAGTTGGAATGCGATCGGTATCATGAGCAACATCATGAATCCAATCACGACCAAGTAGAAAGAAACGAAAAAGGATGCCAGCCACCCCAAGGCAACAACCAAAAGAATTACGGGTTTTGAGCGCCACATTCTATGCTCTCCAAAGATGACTGCTTTTCAGCCGGTGAGAGAACTGAATTTCTTCCCGCGCCTCCGGCTAGGGCCTGACATTTTTCGGAAAAGCCAAATGATGAGGAGGACGACTAGGATCCAGAACCACCAATACGAGCCGGATTTCTCGGGGGGAGCACTGGTATTGAGGTTCGCGACGACTTGGGGTTCTCCTCCGACCTCGGCCGGAGTAACGAACTCAGCTCCGGCAGCCTCAGTAATTCCGCGAAGCTGAGTCAGTTTCTCGCCGCTACCAAGGCTAACGACTTGGATACCCGTTTGTGCGATCGATTCAGGCACCTCCTCGGCAGGGTAGGCGAGAAGACGCAATGGGTGCGAAGAAAAACCTCCCCAGCGTCCTTTAAGCCAAATCCCAAATTTCCCTTTCGGAAGATCGATCGGTTCTGCCACCCACGAGTATCCGCTTGTGGATACGCCAATTCGCTGGGCGAGAGGTTGGCCTTTTTCATCGGTGATTCCGAATTCGATCCCCTGCTCAAAGTCGTCGAGCCGACCTTCCGGCGAGAGAATGCGAAATTGAACGGCACCTGCTTTGCGGAGGCGAAAGGCAAACCAGTCAATGTCATTGCCGGGATAGAGATAGAGTGGCTCGGGTCGTCCGACTTCGAGCGTTTTGCGAACATCCCGCGAGTCATTGGGTTCGTTCGAATCGAGATCAGGTTCCACGTCGGTCCAAATCGTCGCGGGTTCGACCGTGTAATTCTTGTTTCGCTCCAAAAAGGAAGCGGAAATGAGTCCGCGGTCGTCGCGCAGCCAAAGCGGATTGCCCTCGCGACCACCCTTGGTTTGGAAGAGCGCGTCGAGGCCGGGAGGCAGCTTGCCATGAAACCAAACAATGGAGGGGCGATCGACCCTGACTGCGAGGTGGTCCTCTTCTCCGGGAGAGGCAATGCGGAGACGAACGGATTCGCCTGCCGCAACCTCCGTCGCTTCATCCACCTTGTTGTGCCGGGGGGTGATGCGCTCAATCGCCCGCCATACGATCTGAAAACGGAACGGCTTGGCCGAGAATTGGGTTTCGTCCTCAGCTTTGAGTCGGAGATAAAACTCGCCTTCTGGAATCGGCATGATCCATCCATCGGCAATGCTAAGATTAGAGTTTGCATCAAACATCTCCCAGAGCAGATTGAATTCGGGAGGGTCATAAGCGCGGATTTGCAGGTAACCCGGTTCGTTGGACTTGATGCGGAAGAAATCGGTGTCGCCCTGTGGCATGATGGCAGCTTCGTGCCAGGTGCCAAACCGCGTTTCCACCGCTTCTTCAGGGGTGTTGTTAGGCTCGGCACAGTCCATTTCAGGAACAAAGCGAACCCGAAGTTTAAACGGTTCGAGTGAGCCGAAGGCGCTCCAGCGATCCGCGACACGAATGGTCACGGGGCCGCCGATCGGGGTGTGCCCGGTCCCGAGTCCGAGGCTGTTTCCGGAAGCGTCGGCAAGCTCGGGCCAAAGATTGAGTCCTTCAGGTGGTTGGGGGGCGTCGACGGAAATATAGCCGCGCTTCCCTGGATTCACGCGAAGAAAATCGACTTCCCCGGTTGGGTAGAGGCGAACCGGGATTGAATCACTCACCCTTACTTCACGGGGGCGGGAACTGCGATCGTTTTCCGGTTCACTGGTATCGGTCTCAGCTACAAAGTAGACCCGGAATTTGGCCTTGCCAGGCGGCGCCTGAGCGGTGCGTTCCCAAATCTTGAGGCCGTGCGTGCCCTTGGGAACTCGAAACTCCATCCGCTTTCGATCCCGCGACTCGGCGTTGAGGATCTCCGCAAAAAACTCGAGGCCTTCGGGGACCTGGATCGGTCGGATCCAAATGAGTCCGTCTTTGGGGACTTCAATATCACGCGTCGCTTCTCCTTCAGAGATTTCGAATTCCCAGTCCAGCTGCAGAGAGCTTTGTTGAGCGAGTAAACTATTTCCACTGATCGTCAGTCCCATGAACGAACTAACGATCAAGATGCGAATTCGGAATAAAGCCGCGGCGAATAAGGGGAACGGCAGTTTCATGGTTTCGCAGTCGCCAAGGTTCGCATTTCGCGCACCGCAAGAAGCGCTTCGTTCAGTTTTTCAGCAGGCCCGTCCTCGATCAATATGAGTCGCTTCTCGGCACCTCTTCCCTGATTGTAAAGGTAGCGCCCTGCAGTCACGACCGCCCACGGAGGAAGAGAACTCTGCTGAACGGTTGATGACTCGATCAAGTTCCAGATCTGGGCGTGATTCTGAGTAAATGAGGAAGCCCGAACAATGCCGGAATCGGTGGCGAGATAAAGGGCGAGCTCGTCAGTCGCTTCAAAGTCTTCCTCGTTGAAGATCGCCGCGACGGTGGCCTTGGTCTTGGCGAGGTCGGTTCCGGGATTCAAGACGAACACGAAACTCCGTTCCGGTCGGCGCTCGACCCGCAGCCGATGATTCAGGTCATTCCCCGGCTCATAACCGAGCCAGTTTTCGCCAAGCGGATCCAGGGTGATGGCGGTTGCGGGATCGTCCAGCCCTTCCATTTCGACTACCAACTGTCCATTGGAGGGAATTTGATCGAACCGGATCTTGCCATTCCAATTGGGGCTTCGGCTGTCGGTCAGCTCCTCTTCATCAATAGCAACTTCTGCTCCTCCCAAAGTGACTTTGGTGACGACAACGCCGGGGCGAGAGAACTGGAGTTTAACGAAGTAATCGCGCCTTCGCTGCAGCGGCTCGTCTTTGATGCGGGTCAGGATTCGGTCAAATGACTTGGCTGGAGTTCCAGCTGTGACCCGATCGAGCTCATCGAGCAGAAGATTGAGAACCTGACGGTCAATCCAATGAAGCGCAGCCGTTGACTTGAAGTTTGCCAGAGCCGCCACGCGCCGCGCGTCTAGTTTGGCGAAGTCCTTCCAAGCTTGACGCGTTTCGTCAGGCAATTCGAATTCAGGCAGGCGCTTGGGAGCGGCGTCAATGATCTTGCGGTCGATTTTGCTCACCATGGTAAGCCAGATTTCATCCACCTTGAGGTCGGCGATATCTTCTGTGAGCGACCGGGTCGCGAGGACAGAAGGGATTCGTGCTGCGGTGGTCCAGATGCTGGCCAAATCAGCTAACCTTGGATCTCCATAGATCTGACCAGTCGGCTCGCCTTTGGCAACGGCTCGAATCATCCGTTGGGTTTCGCTCCAATCCATCGCCGCCATCTGCTCCATCATGGGAATCGCAAAGAGACCATAAGATCCAAGTGAGCCGGCTACTTCGTAATTCCAGGCCGCTTTGCCAGTTGCGAGGAGGAGCAGGCGATCTCCGCTTTCCTGAAGCGTGGAAAAGACCGCGTTGCCCGATTCGTCAGAAAGCGCGCTCGATCGGGTGGCACTGCTCAATTCGGCCACAGGGATTTGCCAATATTGTCGCCAAACTGCGTCTTCACTTTCGGCAATCAGTTGTTGGCATTCTGCGTTGCGCATCCTCACAATGTCGCTCCATCGCGCAAGCTGGCTGGCACGCTGCTCAAGAATCTCAACTTGATCATTGATCAAGGCATTCAGTTTATCGACCTGAGGTTGGCGGAGCATGCCAACGGGCCTCCATTCGGCTTCGTAAACGCTGCGGTTTCGTGAGGCAAGGATTCGAACA
>JBCDHN010000242.1:0-5594 GCA_038749915.1 Verrucomicrobiota bacterium
GGGCATTACCAGGTCGTGATGCCTGACATCGTCGAAAACGTTCTGGCCGCGCAGGCCATGATGCCGGTTTTGTCCGATGACGAGATGCGGGGCACCAAAGGCCAAATGGCAGCTGGTGGAATGCACAATGAAGTGGGCGAAGTGCTGAAACAGAATGAAGAGGAAATTTGGGCGACCTTGATGAAGCGGCTTCTCGTCATTCCTGGATACGTCGATCTGTTCCGCGCCGCATATCCGGATAACGAATTGGATGAGTTACACTTTGCCCATGCAGCAAACGCGATTGCCGCCTTCGAGATTGATTCGTTCACCTTTCATGACAGCCCGTGGGATCGCTTTCTTGCGGGAGAAGATGACGCGCTTGCTCCCGACGCAATGGCCGGAGCGCATCTGTTTTACGGCCAAGCCAACTGCTCCGCATGCCACTCCGGAAGACTGATGACAGACCAGAAGATGCATAACATGGCGGTTATACCAATTGGACCCGGACCTCACCCCGAAGAGGATGCCGACTTTGGCGTGGCCCATCGCAGCAATGCTGGTCTTGATGAGAAATATGCGTTTCGGACTCCTCCGCTCCGCAATGTGGAACTGACCGGACCTTATATGCACAACGGAGCTTACAACACTCTCGAAGAGGTGGTTCGCCATCAGCTTGACCCGATTTATCATCTTGAGAACTACGATGCGAGCCGACTCGAACCGGAGTTTCGGGGTGCGGTTCACAATGACAAGGACACGATTCGTGATGTGAAACGCACGTTTACCAAGCACGTGGAGTTTCCGGTTCGATTGAGCGATGCCGAGGTCGATCAGCTGGTCAGTTTTCTCAGAGCTTTGACCAGTCCGGCGGCCGGCGACTTGGAACATGTCATTCCGGAGTCGGTTCCCAGTGGCTTGGACATGGTGGTGCCGTTTGTGGACTGAATCCGCCGACTCCCCTGCCCGGGCTTGTTACTTCTCAAAATTGGTATCGATCTTCTGACTTTCAGAAGCCATCCCCAGCAACTGTTTGAGATCGAAACCCATGAACTCAAGGATGCGAAGCATCCGATCCCGATCGATCGCGCTTGGGTCGATTGCCAGCAGGTCACACAAGCGGGTTCCCCGATTGGTTTTGGTGCGTCCCTGGTAAATGTTGAAGAGGGAAAGTTCAGCTTGATGGCCAACTGCGGTTGGTGAAGCCGTAACCAGTAACTCGAGCATGGGAACGATCGTGCCCGGCCAATGACTGTCAGGAATCTGGTTTTTCTGGAGCTCAAGCCATTGCAGGAGAAATTCGCGATCACTCTGGGTTCTCACGGACCCGCTCTCAGAAACTCTCGCAAAAAGGCACCCGGAATCCGGGAAATGGTCAGTCCGGATGAACTCACCGTTGCAGGTATGGATCATTTCGTAGGGCGGACCGACATTATGTGAATCACAAACAATCAGCCCGGTGTTGCCAGTCGCCCTCGCATTGGGCAGACCATGTTGCCGCGCCAGTTCCAGATAGAGTGCCGACATCGCGATTGCTCCGCCACGGCCTTCCTCCAGCAATCCTCGAGGATCTTCAGGCAGGCGTCCCTGGGACTTCACGCTCGTCTTGGCCAGCACCTCCATTCCCAACTCACCAAACAGGGTTTCTGACAGAACCGTTGCAATGATTTCCGGTCCGATTTCTTCCGCGCAAAAGCGTCCGAGACGGTCCTCAACTTTTTGTGAAATTTCGTGGAGCTGTTGCGTGTAGATCTCGGTGATGAGAGAGGGATCGGTCGCCTTGGCCATGAGAATCCCGGTTTGGAAGAGGCCGATCGCCGAAGAATTCATGGCCGCGAGGGCCTGGTTCTTTGCGGACTCCAGTTGGTTGGTCCTCACCTGCTGCTGCAGCTCCTCGGCTTGTCTCTTGAGATCGTGTGCTCTCGTCAGCAGGGCTTCCACAGACGAATCGCCACTTTCAAGACGATGGGATTGTGGAAGCATGGCCACATTGCGAAAGTGAGCGGAATCACCGTGGGAAACGTGCAAACCCCAACTTGGATCCGTCCCATCCGGAAGGGCTCCCTCATAGCAGGTCACGCCATTGAGCACACATCGGATCCGGTTTGCCGAGTGATCAACCCGCAGCTGGGACCAGGCACCGGTGGTCTCGACCGGATGGGTACCTACCAGTTGCTCCGGGGCCATGATCTTGATCTTCCCAATGCTTTGCGAGGGCGGCACTTTGAAGAGTGAACCCCGATTGCGATTGACTGCCCAAACCATGTGAGAACCATCATCCGCAAAACCAAAGGCAATACCAGCGATTGAAGAGGATGAGATCACTTCTGCCACCACGGAGACCGGCTGTTCGGCATCGAGTTGCCGGGTTGCCCGACAGGTGTTGGTGAATCCTCTTTGACCCGTCTTCATCCGAAAGGAAATCCGACTTCCTCGCATTCGCCAATTCGGATCGAGATCGGGCGTCCAATCCTGTTGCAGGACAGGCGTCTCCCGGCACCAACGATCCATGCTGATCGGAGTGGGATTGGAGGCAATCTCGCGAAGTTGCTCAATCGGCACCGCATAGCCCAGTCCGGGTCGGCGCAAATCCTTGAGCGCCACAAGGCCCAGCACTTGACCGCCGCGATTGACGACCGGCCCACCACTGTTTCCCTGTTCGACCGGAATCGCGATTGGCAGGTAGGTTGACCCCCATACTTCGCGTTCCGGAGCTGAAACCACACCGACGACAAACCGATTGGGTTCGCCCCCGGGATTTCCCATCGCTGCAATCGACTCCCCGACAAGAGGTTTGGAGCTTGCGGCCGACAGGGCCTCAAACGCCAGCGGCTCTCGGAATCGCAGGAGCGCAAGGTCCTGAGATTCGTCCCACGCATAGACGTGACTGGGAATCCGTTCGACTCCATCCGCACATATGACTCCGACCCGGTTTCCCTCACCGATGGAGTGAAAGCATGTCGCGACAAGATGAGGATCTTCGAAGACGAAACCACTGCTGGCTCCGACGACTTTTTCCTCCAAGTCATATTGCCGATCGGTGAAGAAAGACTGCTCCAATTGGTTGGCAACGGCTACGGGCCACCTGTAGAATTCTGACGCCAAGCTTCCCTCACAAACCGATGGTTCGGTAGGAAGGTCGTTTCCCATCCCGAACGTCAGACCGAAAACCCCGATGGTGACTGCAAACCACCAGGGCGTAACGGAAGGAGAGGCGATCGGCATGACGTGTAATTCGGGAAGGGAAACGAAAATTAGGTTAGCCAACCCGAGAGAAGCTCAGCTCTCCCGGGTCGGCTAAGGCCCGCGCTTACGAGTGATTCCGAGAGACTTTCGGACGGTTTCCGTTTTGCATGGTCTCATCTGTTGCCCTAACAAACAAACTCCGACAACGTTTAGTGATGTTTCCAGCTTTTCGGTCAGCGTCCTCGATCATCTCGCGAACACAGGGACAGTGCCGCATCTGAAACGAGGTGCTAGCGCCGCCTTGTTATGCCTTTAGCGGCAGTTTGCAGATGGCCGAAAGTCCGATTCTGAGTCCTCGAAATTCCGCTCGATAGACGCAGCCCGGTTCTGCGGTGATGGGAGCATGCACAAGCTCCTCCCGCTCCTCTGTTTTCTGGTCTTGCTCTTTGTCGATCAAGTCGCCGCAGATCCGTTCCTGGTCCGCGATGGGGCGCCGCAAGCTGAGATCATCATTGCGACAAATCCTCAGCGATCAGCACGGTTGGCGGCAGCAGAATTGCAGACTTACATCGTGAAGATTTCCGGAGCCCGACTTCCGATCGCGACGACTCCGAGCACCGAGGTGCCGGTGCAAATATATGTTGGGAAAAGCGAACCCGCCTCCTCCGTCGGAGTCACGGCGGAAGGGCTCCAGTATGGAGCTTATCGCATCGCCTCTGGGGAGAACTGGCTGGGGCTGATCGGGGACGACACCGACTTTGTTCCACGTGAACCCTGGGCAAGGAACAATGGCGAGCGCTCCAGCGGCAAATTGCAAAAGGAATGGGAGGACCTGATTGGAGAGCCCTTTGGAGTTCCCAATGGCGGGATGTACAAGAACCGTGCTCGCTTGCCCGGCGGCATCGGCAAACCTGACGGAGCACCGACCGCACCGAACGAGATTCTCGAAATCTGGGGCTATGATGAACGGGGGTCCTTCAACGCGGTTTGCGGGTTTCTGCGTAGCCTTGGTGTTCGATGGTATCTGCCGGGCGAATTGGGAGAAATCGTTCCACAAAGGACATCAATCCCACTGCCGAAAATCGATGAAGTCGTGTGGCCGGATTTTGACGTTCGACGTTTCAACGTCCGCTTCGGTAGCGCTTCGGAGGCGACGCGAAAGTGGATGATGCGGCTCGGGGTCCGCGATCCCTACGGGTTGATGGTGGCTCACGGAATGCATACCATGACTGGAACCGACGCGGTTCGCCGCGAACATCCCACGTGGTTTGCGATTTATGGTGGAAAGGTGGACAACCAGTCCGGAAAGCGCCTCAATCACCTCTGTTATTCGAACCAGGAACTCTTTGATGCAACGGTGCGGTGGGCCCGGGCGCAGTTTGACGTCTATGACTACGACACCGTTTCAATCATGCCGCCGGATGCCTATATTTCCATCTGCCAAGGTGAGTCGTGTGAAGGGAAGCAGATCGAGGAAATGGGGTCTCGCGGGAAGTTGTCAAACCACGTCTGGGACTTCGTGAATCGGGTCGCCAAAGAAGTCGGCAAAACCCATCCTGACAAAGCCATTGTTTGCTGCGCTTATGGAGCGAATACCAATCCCCCCACCAACATTGAGAAACTGGAGCCGAACGTCCAGGTGGTGATTGTTGGTGGGCGGCGCCCGAGAAACAACCTGCCGGATCAACGGGAACCGATTCGCCAACTCCGGGCCGGTTGGGAAGCGAAGACGCAAAACTCGATCATGATTTTCGAGAACTATCCGTTTACCGATCGTGGATTTTACCTGCCGGCCTTTGTCCCGAAGACGATCGGAGAAAGCATCAACGCCACCAAGGGAATTTCTTCGGGTGAGGATATTTGGTTAAGCATGGGGCGTGATTTTGATACCATCGATATTGGTTTCAATCACGTTCAGGTCTATTTCACTTCCCGGATGTATTGGGGAGGCAAGGACCAGAGCGTGGTGGAGATGTTGGACGAATATTGCAACCTTTTCTACGGCCCTGCCGGCAGCCAGATGAGAACGTTCTTCGATTACTGTGAGGATCATTGGCAGGACATGGAGAAGGACAAAGAAAAGGTTGATGCTGCTCTTGAGTTGTTTGCTTCGGCGAAATCGTTGACCAGTCCTGATTCGGTCTATGGCAGGCGGCTTGGGTTGATCGACACCTTCCTCGAGACGCTCCGCAGCAAATCCAGCCTCCTTGGTCAAAAACGAGGTCCGCTCCCCCAATTGCGCATGGTTCGCGATGCCTCCGGTATCGTGATTGATGGAAAACTGGATGACGATTATTGGTCAAACATCCTCTCCACCTCTACCGGAAGTCTGCGGGAGTTGCAGACCGGCCGTTTGCCGATTTACGGCACCTCGGTCAAGACCGGTTGGGATCGGGACAACCTCTACTTTGCGATTCGGTGCGATGAAC
>JBCDHN010000243.1:0-5583 GCA_038749915.1 Verrucomicrobiota bacterium
ACTCAGCCCTAGCTCGCCGGAGCCGCCTCCGGAGGATCGATCGGCTCTTGAGGTGGAGCCGTTGAAGCCTCTTTCGCCTCCTGGCGCTTGCGGAGAAATTCTTCGGCGGCTTCCTTACCGGCAGTGGCGCCTTCTTCACCGGCGTTCACCGTCACATCAGGAATCGCGTTCTTGGCGAGGGTGGAAGTGAACTGCGTGGCATACGACAGGTCGTAAACCAACTCGTTTGCAGCACGCTTGAATTCTTCTTTCAGTTTGGGAACGGCTCCATCGGCGCTCTGCTTGGCTTCACGCATCGTTTCTTCCCATGCTCGCTTCGCCGCGTCCTTCAAATCATCAAATGCCTTGCGGGATGAGGACTGCGGTTGAGGAGGAGTTTCTTCAGGTTGGGGATCTTCGCTCATGGATGCCATCCTAGACGAATCGCCAAAAAAGACGATTACAAAACGTCCGCCGAATTCTCATCTGTGAATGACCACGGAAGGCATAGAATTTACGGAAGGATGTTCGGGCGTTGCTCGGGTGGCTCCAACTCGATTTGATCGTCCGGACCGATCCTAAGTCCAACTTTCATCGACCCCTCGATCTCATCGACAATGGTCACTTCTTCCTCAACAGATACGGCTCGGAGTCTGCCGATCTGCTGTCCGTTTCGAAGCACCTTGAACGTTACGCCTTGCTTCAGCCCATCTTTGGTTCCTCGATCGATAACAAGAAAGCCGTATTCCCGATTGACAGCGATAATCTTGATTCCCTGCTTTTTCTGGTCTGCGGCAATGGTGAAAGCTGTGCCAATGAACATCAGCGCGATCACCGCAATGAACTTCGTTCCAGATGACTTGCTCATTCCCTGACCGTATCAAAATCGTTTGTAATACACAAGACCCTGATGTTCGAACACAAGGACGATCGATGGAAGACGCCGCACTATTCCGTGTTTTCTGTGCCTTCCGTGGTTCGAACTCCGGGTCAGCGGTTGAACAGAAATGCAGGGCTGTTGATGAGCGCCCAGGTCAGATCCTGCGCGGCGGTGAGCCGTTGATTCGCGAGTTGTTCGGCAGAATACTTCGCGTCCTGACGCAGGCCGAGCAACTTCGTGTCCTGGCGGATCGGTTCCTCGGCGGCGATTAATGCCGACTGGAGCCCGTCCATTTCGGGATCAGTCGGCAGAGGACGCACTTCCTTGGCGTAGGCGAACGACCGTTTGAGAAGCTCAAGTTCCTCGCCTCGATACAAGGCTGCGATCTGATCGTTTTGCGCTTCAGTTCGTGAGGCTGGAGGAAGCTGAAAGGCGTCGGCCACAGACTTGGGAGCACCAAGCCAGAGCGGATCCTTCGACTGCGTCGCCCAGATCCTGAAATGCCCCAACGGGTAGTCTCCCTGGCCGTAGCGATTGAAAATCCGAACCTTGATCTTCGCTTTGCCGTCGGCGTTGGCAATCGGCTTCTCCAGCTTCACTCGGGCTGCATGAGGTTGACGCTCCTTGCCAGCCACGGCCCATCCTTTCTGATTTCCCCCATTCCCGTCGATCGCCAGCTTCACGTTGAAGCCTTTTTGGATGTGTTCGGTTTTGGCATCAACCAGCTTTTGTTTTGCGAACCGACCTTTGGCATCGGTGACCTGGATCTCGATTTCCGTCACCACGAAGTTGCCGTTCGGGTTGAGTCCCGGACCAAATCCGCGAAGGCTTTCGTGAGGAAGGGCTTCAATCTTGAACCCGGTGATTTTCTTCAAGTCACCAAGTTCAAGGTCGACCAGGTAGTCGGTCGATTGCTTGGGTGAGGCTTTCTTGATCGAAGCGAGAACGGCGCCGTTTTCCTGAATCGCGAGTTCATAATCCTTGCCCGTGGAAGTGGCTTTTTGCGGGGTCAGCGGATTCCAGACCGAGTAGAGTCGGCTAACCG
This sequence comes from Verrucomicrobiota bacterium, assembly GCA_038749915.1. Taxonomy (GTDB): domain Bacteria; phylum Verrucomicrobiota; class Verrucomicrobiia; order Verrucomicrobiales; family DEV007; genus JBCDHN01. Next base: position 1,905 of record JBCDHN010000243.1, read on the forward strand.
GGAATGTCTGCCTCCAGGCTTCCAGCTTTTGCGGAAGTTCCTTTTCGTAGTCCTGCAGAGCTTTCTGAGTCGCGGCGATGCGTTTGGCTTGGGCTGCTTCCGCCGTCTGTTTCTTTTGAGTCCACTCCGGAAGGTAGGCAGTGATCTGATTGGCAACGTTGGCAATGCGATGAATGCGCTGCGTGTTGCGTTCGTTTTCCAAGGGAACCCACCACGCTTCGCGGACCTGAAGCTGTGATTGCACGGTTGCGTTGTCGCGCCGGATCTGGTTCATGTTTGCGATCGCCGCATCCACCTCACCCGGCTTGGGTGCCCGAGCAAGAACGCGATAGTAAATCTCTTCCACCAGCTTGCGGTCATCTGTTACGTTCTCCGCGAGCTGAATCAGTTCGCTCTTGGGCGAGCCGATCGCATCGGCAATCGCCGGCCCCGAGAGAAAGGCCATCACCGCGCTCATCTGCAATTCATCATTGCGTTCGCATTCGCAGGCACTTTCGCGGACGGGACGACCGAGATTGGCGAGAAACCCGGACTTGAGATCGAGCTTGGCGTCGGGTAATTGGCTGGCACGAACGCCTGCTCCCGCACCCGGAATGTTGGGGACCGCTCCGGTCACCGCGTAAACCGCATCGTAGAGCACCTCAGCTGGAAGTCGCTTGGCCTTGCCGTGGCTGAAGTTGAGATCGTCATCCTCATTCCATTCGTTCGTTTCGATCGAGAGCTGGTAGGTTCGCGACTTGCAGATCAACGCCATCAACTCGCGAACGTTGAAGTCCGATCTGATGAACTCGTTGGTGATGTAGGTGAGCAACTCGGGATTGCTTGGTGGGTTTCCGGCGCGAATGTCATCGAGCGGGTTGATGATCCCGGTCCCGAGGAGATAGCCCCAGATTCGGTTGGCGTAGCTCATCGCGAAATACTCATTGTCTGCGCTGGTGATCCAAGCGCCCAGCTCTTCCCGGCGGGTTGGTTTCTCAGCGGTCTTGAAACTGACAGGAGCCAGTTCGGCAGAGTAGGGGAAGGCTGGCGGCGTGACTTCACCGGTGCGATCATGCTTGAGCTCGCCTTCCGGCATGTCTTCCACGATCTCGTAGAGCGGCTTCGCGTTCTCGACCGCACTCCCACCCAGATTCTGAGTTGGGGCGTTCTTGGAATCGCGCTTCAAACCTGTTTGCGAGAAGTAAGCCGCAGTTTCATAGTATTGATCCTGAGTCCAGCGTTCAAACGGATGATCGTGACACTTGTTGCAGTTGAAACGCGTTGCGAGGAATAGGTGCGTGGTGTTTTCCATGATCATGTCCGGATCGCGCAGGATCTTGTAATAACTCGCGGCCGGGTTTTCCTTGTTCGATCCACTTGCGGTGATGATCTTGTAAACGAACTCATCGTAGGGCGTGTTCGCGGCGACCTCGGTCTTGATCCAGTCGCGGAACAAACGCGCGCCTTCACCACCAAGGAACTTGGAGTTCACCTGAAGCATGTCGCTCCATTTGTTGGTCCAGTAATCGACAAACTCAGGGTTCCCAATCAGTGTATCGATCACTTTGTCGCGCTTCTCCCGTTCCGGAGTCTTGTCGGCGAGAAAGGCGCGAACCTGTTCTGAGGTTGGAGGCAGACCCGTCAGATCGAGATAGATGCGACGAATGAATTCCTGGTCGGTGCTGAGTTCGCTTGGCCGAATCTTGAGGCGCTGCCACTTGGTAGCCGCCAGCTCGTCAATGCGATTGTTGGCTGGCGGAGTTTCCCAGGTGAAGCCGTCCCGGTTGCCCATCACCGTGATCGTGGTTGCAGCGTAAGCGCCTTCGTAACGAGCCAGAATTGGGGCTTCCCCACGTCGAATCGTGTTGAGGAGCGCATAATCATCATGCTCGGCCACTTCCGTGTTCCCGCTTTCAACAAACGCCTCGCTCGTTACGTCGCGCTTCATGCCATTGGCAAAGGTGGCGACGACCCGGAATTGCTGGCGACCACCAATCTCCTGAATCACGGGATTCTTTGGAACCAACTCGATCGATGCGACCTTGGCCGCTTTCATGTCGAGCTGCGCTCCGTTCGAGATCCAGTCGCGAACGATGTTGTAATAGGTCGAATGCTGCTTCGCGAGTTGGCCGCCTTCGTGCGGAACCGCCCCCGTCATCTTCATCATCATGAGGCTATCGTCAGGCGACGCAAAATTGGCGCGCCGACTCTGAATGTCGTCGGTGAAGGCGCGGACATCGTAGAGCGGATCGTATCCCCGCAGCGAAAGCTTGAACCCAGCCCGACCGTCCTTGGCGCCGTGGCACGTTCCCATGTTGCAGCCCATCTTGCTGATCACGGGATTCACGTCCTGAATCCAGTCTGTGGGATTCGTGGTTGTCAGGCCGCTAACCTGAATGCTGGATGTGGCCGTCTTCCCGGAAACCGAAACAGTGAGCTGAGCCTGGCCTTCATTGGTGGGAAGTGCTTTGCCCCGGGGTGTGAATTCGACAACCGGTTGACTTGCCTTGAAGGTCGCCAATCGCGTCACATCAGCTTTCGAGCCATTGATTAGGTGAGCAGTTACCACGACCTGTTGGTAGCGACCCGGACCATCAATCACGAGACTCTTCGGGGAAACCTCCAGACTTGCGATTTGGCCGGGCACCGTCTCTTTCTCCCATTCGATGCCAGGATGCTCATCCGCGTTTTCGATTGCTTCCTTGTTCGCAAGCTTCGCGATCTCAACCGGTACAATTTCCTTCTCGATCTTGGCCGTTTCCGGATTGATGAAGCGCAGTTTCCCATCCTGACCAGCTGCGATCACCGTTTTCGAGTCGGGCGACCAAGCCAAGGCAAAGACGGGAGTGTTCAACGGAATCGACGCCAGCTGCTCCGCGTTCCGGGTTTGCCATTCGTCGATCATTTTCTGTTGGGCCGAAACCTTTCCGCCAACTTCTCGCCGCGCCGTCTCCATCGCCTTCTTCAACTCAGGCGTGATCGTGGCGTCGTATTCCGATTTGTAGAAGTGAACCGCGCCCTTGCCATTCAAGCTTGATCCCGCGACGAACCGATTCCCATCCGGACGGAAAGCGACCGACCAAACCCGGCCTGGCATCGCCGGATAACGACGGATCAAGTTGGCGTTGTCACCAATTTTCCGCGCGGTTTCCCGCTTCGTGCGGTAAATCTGGGGAACTCCATCTGAGCTACCCAACAAAATGTGATTCTCTTTCGGGTGAAGCACGATTGCCCCGATCCCTCCGCGTAGGGCACCCGGGGTGATTGAGGTGAGGTTGTCAACAAACCGCTCCGTCTTCACTTCGGTCAGCTTCGTCGACATGTCGCGCCCGACGGAAATGATGTGCTCGCCCTTCTGGTCAAACACAGTGTCGAGCACCCAGTCGTTGTGGCCGCCCATGTAGAGAACCTGCTCACCATTGCTCGTCTTCACCGCACGAACGGTGTTGTCCGGCATGCCAAACGCGATCAACTCACCATCAGGCGACCAGCTTGCTCCATAAATCGTGTCGTAGCCCACCGGCAGCGACAAATCCAACTCCCGCTTTGCGACGTCCCAGATTTGGAGCTCGCCCATCCGCCCCGGCAATCCGCCCGTCACCGCGAGCTGCTTTCCATCCGGCGAGAATTTCACGCTCTCGATCCGCTCGCTTAAACCAACCAGTCTCCCAACCAATCCCGATCCGTCCGCCAGGTGGAG